>JANOVJ010000135.1:0-4821 GCA_031417295.1 bacterium
AGCGCCGACTCTACGGCGGCGCGGCCCCGGCGGCCGCGCAGGGAAACCCTGCGCTCCCGGGCGAGGCCGGGCATGCCGCGGCGCGGGCGGCCCGGCCGGCCAGGGTCGCCTACGATGGCGCGGCACAACCGACAGGAGCCCCCAATGACCGCTGCCACCGAACGCAACAAGCAAGCCGCCATCGCCTTCTACGAACTGATGTTCAACGACGGCCAGCCCGCCGAAGCCGTGGCGCGCTATGTGGGCGACAGCTACACCCAGCACAACCCGCATGTGGCCGACGGCAAGGCGGCGTTCATCGCCTACTTCGAGCGCATGGCAATCGACTACCCGGGCAAGCGCGTCAACGTGAAGCGCGCCCTGGCCGAGGGCGACTTCGTGGTGCTGCATTGCCATCAAGAGTGGCCGACCGACGCGAACCGCGACTGGGCCGGTATCGACATCTTCCGCTTCGACACCGCGGGGCGGATCGTCGAGCACTGGGACGTGCTCCAGGTCGTGCCGAAAGAGTCGGCCCATGGCAACACGATGTTCTAGTGCTGCCGGTATATTCAAGTTCGAGCCCGGCCCCGCCGGGGCCGCCTGGAACCGCGATGTGCCGCAGCATCAAGACCCTGTTCAACTTCGAGCCTCCGGCGACGGACGCCGAGCTTCGCGCGGCGGCGCTGCAGTTCGTCAGGAAGCTCAGCGGCTACAACGGCCCGTCCAGAGCCAACCAGCCCGCGTTCGACAGGGCAGTCGAGGAAGTCGCGGCCTCGGCGCGCAGGCTCGTCGATTCGCTGGTGACGGCTGCCGATCCGCGCGATCGTGACGTCGAGGCCGCCCGGGCGCGCGCCCGCGCCGCGGCGCTGCCCCATTGACAGCCCCCACCCACGCGCAGGAGCAAGCCCATGGCCACGGTCCGCTACCTTGTCAACGACGTCGACGCCGCCCTGCCGTTCTACCGCGCGCTTGGCTTCAGACTGGCCGATCGCTGGGGGCCGCCGTTCGCGATCGTCAAGCGCAAGGGCCTGTCGCTGTGGCTCAGCGGCCCGGGCACCTCGGCGCGCAAGACGCTGGCGAACGGCACCCAGCCCACGCCGGGCGGGTGGAACCGGCTCGTCATCGAGGTGGCGAATCTCGATGCCACGGTTGCGGCACTGAAGGAGACCGGAGCCCGGTTTCGGAGCAAGCCGATCAAGGGGCCGGGCGGCCGCCAGATCCTGGTCGAAGACCCGTCGGGCAACCCGGTCGAGCTGTTCGAGCCGAAAGCACCTGACGTCGGCGAATGACCGGCCGGCCCCAATGACGACGACACAGATCAAGACGATGCGGCGCAAGACTGCCTTGGCGACCGTGGCCGGCCCCCTGGCGGCAGCCTTCGCGTTGGCACTCGCCGCCGGCCCCGCGGCGGCGCAGTCGTTTCGCTGCAGGAACGATCTCGCCAACGTGGGCGACTCGCGCGCCTCGGTGCTGTTGAAGTGTGGTGAGCCCGTGGTCAAGGACTCATTCTGCAAGCCGGCGCAACCGCAGGCCTTGGCGAGCGCGCCAGCGGGCTCGACGATCGTCAACGTCGCGCCCTGCGAGAACGTTGACGAGTGGACCTTCAACCCCGGCTACGGCCAGTTCATGACAACGCTGCGCTTCGAGGCCGGCCGCCTGGTCTCGATCAAGTATGGCGACCGGGCCCGTTGAGCGACCCTCGCGCATCGCCGTGCCGCGCCCGCACGCACGCACGAGGTCCCGTTCGAGAAAATTCCGGAGCCTGCTGCGATGACGATTGAACTCAACAAGGACATGCGGGCTCAAGCGGTGAGCTCGATCGAGCGCTACTTCCGCGAGAACATGGAAGAGCGCATCGGCAACATCCAGGCGGCGGCATTGCTGAACTTCTTCGTCGAGGAAATCGGCCCGAGCATCTACAACCAGGCCATCGCGGAAGCGCAGGAGAAGATGCAGATGCGCGTCAACGAACTCGACATCGAATGCCATGCCGACGAGTTCCGCTACTGGCAGAAGTTCGAGCGCAGGCGCTGAGGCCGGCGATGCAGGCGCGCGCCGACGCAGCAAAGGTCGTCAAGGCGGGCTTCGCCTATTTCGCGTGCGTGTTCGGCGCCGGCTTCGTGCTCGGATCGGTGCGGGTGCCGCTGCTCGTGCCGCGGCTGGGCGTGCGCGTGGCCGAACTCATCGAGACGGCGATGTTGCTGGTCTTCTCCGCAATGCCGATGTGGGCCGGCCGCGGGCGCGCCGCCTGATGGGCGGGCCGCGGCGACACCACGTTTCCCTTGCGCTGGAAGACCCCGGAGGCCCGACCGTGCTCGAACTCAGACCGACCTGCGAACACTGCAACAAGGCGCTGCCGCCGGCCTCGCTCGAAGCCCGCATCTGCAGCTTTGAGTGCACCTTCTGCGCCGGTTGCGTGGGCAGCGTGCTCGGCAATGTCTGCCCGAACTGCGGTGGCGGCTTCGTGCCGCGGCCCGTCAGGCCGGCGACGAACTGGAACGGCGACAACTTCCTCGGCCGGTACCCGGCGAGCACGACCGTGAAGCACCGGCCTGTGGATGCGCCGGCTCACACGCTGTTCGCGCGGGCCATCGCGGGCATGGCGCCCGAGCGGCGTTAGAACCTGTAGCTCAGCGCCACGATGCCCGAGACCGGCGTGGTCTCGAACACGATCGGGCTGTCGCGCGCGTCGCCTTGCAGCGAGCTGACCGTCAGGGCTCCGGTGAGCGACCATTTGGCATCGATCAAGTACGTCACCGAAGCGTTCAAGCGCACGTCGCGAAACCCCGCGCCGGGGGTGTAGACGGCGTAGCCGCTGCTCGCAGCCTGCTGCGGCGTGACGCCGAAATAGGCCTGCATGAAGTTGCCGTTGACATAGGTCGCGGCCACGCCGATGGCGCCGCGCCACTGCGCCGAGAGTTGCGTCGAATAGCCAGCGCCGAGGTCGAGTTGCAGCCCGTCGCGGTCGTTGCCGGCGCCGTAGCGCAGCGACGAGGTGAGGAACACCTCGCGCGTCGGGAAGTAGTTGAAGAACACCCCGGCCTCGGGCCGCGGGTTGATGCTGCCCATGCCGTCGAGCGCATCGGAGCGGCTCTCCTTGCGGCCCATGTCGGCCGTGACGCGGAGCCCGAACTGCATGTCGGGCGGCGACGGAAGCAGGTAGCCGATGCCGTTGCTGAAGCCGGCGAACCAGCCGTTCTTCCAGCGGTAGTCGACGCTCGGCAGGACCAGGATTTGCCGCTGGTCGGAGCCCATGTACTCGGGCGCCGAGATCACCACCGCGCCAATCGACCCCTCACCATCGCCCTCGGGCACGCCGAACAGGCGCACCGCGTCGAAGGCCTGCGCCTGCGCGCCGTGGCAGGCCGCGGCGAGCGCGGCGGACAGGAGCAGTTGGGTCGGGGCTGGGGCTTTCATCGGGGCAATCGTCCTGGTGAGGGTGCCGTTGCGCAGCGGCGGGCCATGCGGTTCGCGCCGCGCACTGTAGCCGAGCCTGCGCCGACGGGTCGGCCGGCCATCAATTGCAGGGTCCGTGCTGCTTGCGGAACTGCCGCGGCTCCTGCGACGTTGGGTCGGCGAACAGCCCGCGCTTGGCCGCCCGCGCTTCGAGCTCCTGCTTCGCGTACGGCGCCGGGGCGTGCTTGAAACCATGGGTCCAGGCCCGGCCCTGCAGCACCATCCAGGCGCCGATGTCCTCGCCGTTCAGTTGCACCGTGGCGACGCTGCGCTTGTAGTCGTCGATGGCGTGCGTAGTGGCCTGCACATGCTTGTTGAGCACCCGCGCCGACAGCGCCTCGCGCGATTCGTCGCCACCGGGCTGGCAGCGCTCCGGCGCGTCCATGCCGTGCAGGCGCAGCTTGATCGGCTTGTCGCCTTTCGTGTCGGGCTTGAGCACGACCGTGTCGCCGTCAGTCACGCGAACGACCGTGCCTTCGATGGTGTCGGCAAGTGCCGGCGCGGCGAATGCCAGCGCAGCGAATGTGAGCGCGATCGGCACCACCCCAATCCACGGCGCACGCGCGGCCTGCGCAATGCGGTTCGACGGGCTCATCGGGGTCATCGCGCTCATCGCGCTCATCACGCGTCGGCGCCAGGCGCGGGGTCGGCGGCTCGGCTCATCTGCGCAAGTATCCGCTCAAGCCGGACGTTCAGCTTCTCGGTGCTGAGCTTCTCGCGGAAGCGTTCGACCATCAGCGGCAGGCTGAACGGGCTGGGCACTTTGAGCGTCACGAAATCGACCTTCAGACGCTGCAGGCGTTTGAGCGTGGCGGCCAGCCGCGGCAGGTCGAGTTCCTGCGCCAGCGCTTCGCTTTCGGCCTGGCCAAGCAGGCGATTCGCCGCGTCGTGCTTGCGGAAGACCTCGAAGAACAGCGACGACGAAGCCTGCAACTGGCGGTTGCTGTGCAGCGCGCCCGGATAGCCGGTGGTGACGAGGCCGGCCACCCGTGCGATCTCGCGAAAGCGCCGCTGCGCCAGTTCGCCCGCGTTCAGGCTTTGCAGCATGTCGGCCATCAGTCCATCCGGGCTGAGCACGGCCTTGCTCAACAGGCCGGCCATGTCCACTGGCAGCGCACTCAGCAGCTCGAGCCCGTAGTCGTTGACCGAGATGCTGAAGGTGTTCGGTGCGCCGCGCGCCAGCCGCCACGCCAGCAGGCTGCCGATCCCCATGTGCACGTTGCGCCCGGCAAACGGGTAGAGCGTGAGGTGGTGGCCCTCGCGCGACGCGTACTGTTCGATCAGCAGCGTGCCCGGCGTCGGCAGGTGCGACAGCCGCGCCTGCGCTTCGAGCATGGCCCGCGCGGCCTGCATCTCGGGCTCGAAAAAGTCGCCCTGCGCCGC
>JANOVJ010000136.1:0-1768 GCA_031417295.1 bacterium
CTCGGCTGGACGCGCGAGCAGGCGATCGAGTATCTCGCCAGCCACTCGGGCGTGCATCCCGACTTCGCCGCCGCCGAGGTGGATCGCTACATCGTCATTCCGGGGCAGGCCCTCGGCTACAAGATCGGCGTGATGAAGATCAAGGACCTTCGCGCGAAGGCCAAGGCGGCGCTCGGCGAGCGCTTCGACATCCGCCGCTTTCACATGGTCATCCTCGACCAGGGCTCGGTGCCGCTGCCGGCACTGGAGCGGGCGGTCGATGCGTGGATTGCCGTGCGGGCGGCGGAGAAGAACTGATCGATGTGAGGTCGGGCCCGGCCTCAGCGGTGCTTGAATTCCGCCTTGCGCTTGCCCACGAACGCGGCCATGCCTTCCTTCTGGTCGTCGGTCGCGAACAGCGAATGGAAGACCCGGCGCTCGAACATCACGCCATCGGCCAGCGTGCCTTCATACGCGCGGTTGACGCACTCCTTGGCCATCGCGACGCTCGGGCCGCTCAGCTCGCAGATCGTCTGCGCGGCCGCGAGCGTGACCGTCATCAGCTCGGCCAGCGGCACCACGCGCGAAACCAGCCCGGCGCGCTCGGCTTCGGCCGCGTCCATCATCCTGCTGGTCAACACCAGGTCCATCGCCTTGGCCTTGCCGACCGCGCGCGGCAGGCGCTGCGTGCCACCGGCGCCGGGGATGATGCCGAGCTTGATCTCGGGCTGGCCGAAGCGCGCCGTGTCGGCGGCGATGATGAAGTCGCACATCATCGCCAGCTCGCAGCCGCCACCGAGCGCGAAGCCGGCCACGGCCGCGATCACCGGCTTGCGGATGCGCCGGATCGTCTCCCAGTTGCGGGTGATGAAGTCGCCGCGGTGCATGTCCATGTAGCTCGCGGTCGCCATCGCGCCGATGTCGGCGCCGGCCGCGAAGGCCTTTTCGCTGCCGGTGATGACGATGCAGCCGATCGCTTCGTCGGCATCGAAGGCGAGCAGCGCCGCACCGAGCTCGTCCATCAGCGCGTCGTTGAGCGCGTTCAGTTGCTTCGGCCGGTTCAGCGTGATCACGCCGGTCTTGCGCGGGCCGTCGCCGCGGGTGTCGATGAGGATGTGTTCGGTCGTCATGGCAGTGTCCTTGGGCAATGAAGTGATGGCACGGTGAAGCAGCCTACTGCGCCGCGATTTCCGGCCGGCGCGCGATCAGCAGGTCGAGAAAGGTGTCGGCGTCCTGCCTGATGCGCATGCGCACTGGCAGAAAGCGCAGTTGCGGCGCGAACCAGACTTCGGCCGAGAGCTCGCTGCCGCCGCTCACGACGCGGCGCGGCTTCAGGTGGTAGGTGGCGAGCGGGCCGAACGGGGTGGCAATGTCTTCCTGGCCAATCACGTCGTAGGTCCAGGCACCGACGCGGTTGCGCAGCGCCAGCAGCACCTCGACCGTGCCACCGGCCTGCAGCAAATCGGGCCGGGTTGCGAACAGCGCCGCGAGCTGGATGAACTGGCTCGCCGCGTCTTGCACCCCGGCCGCGCGCTCGCGCCGCTCGCCGGTGGCGAGCACGATCTCGTCCGGGCCGAGCCGGATCGTCACCCGGCGCGGCTCGCGGAACAACACCCGCGTTTCCTCGTCGTAGCGGCTCGGCAGCAGGCGGTCGCCGACGAGGTCGCCCTCGCTCGTCATCCGGCGCGAAATCAGCGGCCCGACGCTCAAGTCGATGTGCACCTGGTAGCGCGTGCCCACACGCACCCATTCGACCTGCGCGTCGCCGTTGACTTCGCCGCGGTAGTTG
>JANOVJ010000137.1:0-10253 GCA_031417295.1 bacterium
GAACGCAGGCCGGTCGCGGTGCCGCGCCGGTGGGCGCGCGGCCTCGCGTTGTTCGCGGTCCTTGCGTTCGGCGTCGGCTTGCGCCTGTGTCGGCCGCGCGCGCGGGGCGCTGGCGCGCACCGGGGCGCGGTCCTTGCGTTCGCTGGCCGCGGGCCGGGTGGTGGCGGGCTTGTTCAGTTTGAGGGTGACCATGGCATCGTGCTCCGGGGCCGATTGAAGCACGGCCCGAAGCCGCCGTGCGGCCGGCGGCCTACAACGCAGGCCCGAACAGCGCCCGCAGCGCGTCGCTGTACTGGGCCTGGCCGAGTGCGTTGGTGTTGTGGTGCGAGCCACCCTCGACGAGCACGAAGCGCTTCGGCTCGCGCGCCTGCGCAAACAGCGCACGCCCGAGCTCGGGCCGGATCAGCTGGTCGTCACTGCCGTGCACCACCAGCACCGGCACCCGCACCTGCCCGATGCGGCTGGCAGCGTCGAAGCGCTGCGTGATCAGCGCCGACACCGGCAGCCAGCCCCAGGGCAGGGTCTGGAAGACGTCGGGAATCGAGGTGAAGCCGCCCTCGACGATCAGCCCGCTGGCGTCTGTCACCTCGGTTGCGAGGTGAACCCCGATCGCGCTGCCCAGCGAGTGGCCGAAGATGTAGCGCCGCTGCTGCGGACGGGTTCGGGCGATCCACTCCCAGGCAGCGCGGGCGTCTTCATAAGCGCGTGCTTCCGAGGGCAGCGCGTCGCCGCTGTCATCGCCGCTTTGGCCGAAGCCGCGGTAGTCGATTGCGAGCACCGAAAAACCCAGGCCGCCCATGCGCCGCACGCGCGCGGCGCTGCCGGTCACGTCCCAGCGCGCGCCGTGCAGGTACAGCAGCACGGGGGCCTGCGGGTCGTCGTGTGCCAGCCACAGCCCGTGCAGGCGCACGGCGGCGTCACTGTGCTTCGACTGGAACGCGATCCACACCGGCGTCATGCCTTCGGCCGCCTGCGCGCCGGCCCACCAGGTATCTTTTGCCGGCTGGAAGATCCACTGGCGTTGCTGCGTGTCGAGCACGGCGCAGCCGGCCAGGGCGGCGATGGCGACGGCGGCAACGCCGAGCCAGTGTCGGGGCAAGCGCAGGGTGGGCATCGGCGGCAGAGTGGTGCGCGGCGCGGAAGTTCAACCGGGCTTCGCGCCCGCGGCGCCCGCCTGCCAGCAGAAGACCTGCGTGCGCGAGCCGTCTTCATCGGTTCGCACTTCGCCGCGCCGCATGCCGGCCTTGAGCAGAACCCGGTGCGACGCGAGGTTCTCCGGCGCCGTGGTGGCGATGGCGGCGCACACGCCGAACGCCGAGGCGGCGTGCGCGAGCAGCGCGGCCGCGGCCGCGGTGGCGTAGCCCTGGCCCCAATGCGCCCGCCCGAAGGCGTACTTCAGCTCGCACGCGGCCTGGCCGCGAGGGTGCACAAGACCGCAGAAGCCGATCACCGCGCCCGATGCCAGCAGCAGCACCGCGAACAGGCCGTGGCCGCGAGTGGCGTAGTTTTGCTGCGTGACCACGACCCAGCGCGCGCAGTCGGCGCGGGCAAGCGGCTTGCCATCACCGAGCCAACGCATGCCTTCGGCATCGCCACAAACCGCGAGCAAGGCGTCGACGTCGGTTGCTTCGATCCGCCGCAGCCGCAAACGCGGCGTCTGCAGCAGCGCGCTGTTTGAGGGCATGGGGTGGGCGGGCTGCACGGCGGTTGAACGATTGAATTCAGCGACTGCCGAAGGTGGCCCGCTGGAGTGGTGGGTGAGCCCCGTGCCTTTGACTGGGCAGACCGATTTGCTCCAGATACGCTTCAACGCTCGGAGCCCAGACGGTCGGAAACGCCGGCAGCCAATGGCCATTTTCGGCGGGCACCTTGAGTTCAAGGAACTGCCCCTTGCCACCTGCTGCGGTGAACGCGGCAAAGTTCTCGTGGCTGTGCGCGAGCGAGTAGTTAGAGTCGTTCTCGGCGTAGAGCCAGAGGCTCTCAAAGGGGTAGGGTGCGCCGCGATTGAACAGGGCCTGGTTCACCGAGCCCATGTTCGGGCACGGCGAACCCAGCCAGCCACCGACAAAGTTGATGACACCGACGACTTGGGTTGGATGCATGCCGGCCTAGGCGACGCTCAATGCACCACCCCGTGACAGGCCGCCGATTGCCACGCGCTGAACATCGACGAACGGCATCTCGAGGATGGCTGTCATGGCCGCCTCGACATCGCGCAAGGCGCGATCAGCGCCTGCGAGGGAAAGCGAGGAAATACAGGAGTATCCCAACGCCCGAGTCGTCGAGAAGCCCTCGTCGTATTGCCCCTCTGAGCCCCCTCGACCGCGACGCACTGGCATGACCACCGCCCAGCCGCGCTGGACGAAGAAGGCTGCTACGGCAGGGGCATCCACGGGCTCTTTGAAGCGCGTGGAATCTGTCCCGTAGCCCGTCGAACCATGATTGAAGACCAGCGTAGGAAACCTGCCTTGCGCGGCAGGCTTGTAGATGCGCATCTGAAGACGCACGCTCTCGCCATCAACTGTGACTGGAACTTGCTCCACCGAGCCTGGCAGCGCTGCGCCCTCGGTGACGATGCTGGCGACGGCGAGCCATGTCATCAATGCGAACGCGCGCCCCACGCGCAGCAGTGGGCCGAGTGCGCACTGACGGCAGGTCCGGGTGATCAATGTGCGACTCGGCGGGCTAACGTGGGAAATGAGCGGCCTGTTGTGGGCAGGGCTGCTCGATGGACGGGCTGGGCCTCACTGCGAAAGCTCCGCGACATATTCGAGGTAGGTGTTGGGCGTGGCGTTGACAAGCGACCATGCGCGCTTGTAGCAACCTGATGGCAACTGAGCATCGATAGACACGACTTGCTCAAGGGCCTCACTGTCTTTGGTGTGCAGCAACGCCGCCTTTTGCAGTGCCAGCAGGTGGAGATGGTTTCGGACGCAGATCGGCTCAGAAGTGCGCTGCGAGAGCAACACCGACTGTGCCGGGGTGTTCCGGGACACAAACTCGTGTAGCGCTTCATGGAAGACCGTGTCGACCTTGTACCGCATTGACACGGGCGTGGCGGTGAAGCTGCGCAATGCGTAGCGCATGTTCACCACGACCCCGAAGAATGAGTTGGAAGGTCGGTCACTCAAGGTCAGGTGGACCAACTTGGGAGGCAAGAATGGCTTCTTGGTAATGACCGTGACGGCCTCGACCAGTGCGGGGCTGAACGACTCCCAAAGTGAGCTGATTTCGGGCAAGCGTTCGTTCAGTTCCTTTGACCACTCTGGTTTGATCGGCGGTCTCTCTTCAGCCTGGTCGTACACAAAATGAGTACGCGAAACAAGCTCCGCCGCGGACGCCGTTGTCGCAGCCAGAAGGAGTGCCGTCGCCCAAAGTCGCCACATGTGTTTTGCGAGGCCTAAGGTTTGAGATGAGCGGCAGGCGACGACATGCCGGCAACTTTCCGCTCGAACGCGGGGTTGGGTGTCACGTCGCAGCAGCAAGCCAGAAGGCTGCGACGTCGCTACGGGTCTTCGGGTCGAAGGCCTGTGTGCTTTGCAATGCACGCGAGCATGCGTGGACCAATTTCCTCGCCGTCATGGATTGCAAACACGAAGTCGGGCCAGCCTTCACAGGAAGAGGTGCGGTGCGATCCAGTTTGACGCTTGATTTGCCAGCCAGGCTGGCTGAGTGCAGCGAAGACACGCCTGGCCTTGAACGAAGGCCAACTGCTCACGCGGCAGCAGGAAGGGAGATGTTGATTTCCTGCGGCTGAGCTTCGCCTTTCTCGAGGCGTTCGGCGAATACGCGCAGCGCGAGAATCTCGGCCTTTGTCATGGCTTCGTTGGCTGAGCCGCCGCAGGCCAGGAGACCCGGGAGTTCCGAGGCGTCGGCAAGCCAGCGGCCGTCATCTTCGCATTCGCAGGCCAGGGTGAACTTCATGAGCGTCTCCTTGGTGGCGCGGAGTCTACCGCGGGCCAAAATGTGACGCCCAACGTGGACGTCAGCCGCGCGGGTGGTGCGCAGCGTGCAGCACGCGCAACCGCTCGCGCGCGACATGGGTGTAAATCTGCGTCGTCGAGATGTCGCTGTGGCCGAGCAGCATCTGCACTGCGCGCAGGTCGGCGCCGTGGTTCAGCAGGTGCGTCGCGAAGGCGTGGCGCAGCGTGTGCGGCGACAGCGGCGAAGTGATGCCGGCGCTGAGCGCGTGCTTCTTGATCAGCAGCCAGAACATCTGGCGCGTCATGCCCCGGCCGTGCGCGGTGACGAACAGGGCGTCGGTGCTCTGGCCACCGAGGATGACTGCCCGCGCGTTCGTCATGTAGTGCAGCAGCCAGCTCCGGGCCTCCTCGCCGAACGGCACCAGGCGCTCCTTCGAGCCCTTGCCGGTGATGTGCAGCACGCCGTCGGAGAGGCTGACGTGCACACTCTTCAAGGTGACCAGTTCGCTCACCCGCAGGCCGCTGGCGTACATCAGTTCGAGCATGGCGCGGTCGCGCAGGGCCAGCGGCGTCTCGGTGTCGGGCGCGGCCAGCAGTGCCTCGACCTGGGCTTCGCTGAGCGTCTTCGGCACCCGCATCGGCTGGCGCGCGTTCTGCAGGCGCTGGGTCGGGTCGGCCTGGACAAGGTGTTCGCGCAGGGCCCAGCGGAAGTAGCGCTTGAACACGCTCAGGCGCCGGTTCGCGCTGGTCGCCTTGCTGCCGGCATGGCGGGCCACGCTGTGCGCGTGCAGGTCGGCTTCGGCGCTGTCGTTCAGGCTGCGCTGGTGGCTGGCGGCGAGCCACTGCGCGTACAGCGTCAGGTCGCGCCGGTAGGCGGCGAGGGTGTTGGCCGAGAGGCCGTCTTCGATCCACAGCGCATCGATGAAGCGGTCGATCGCTTCGAGGCTGGCGTCGAGACGGGTCTCGATCGCGGCCGTGCTCCGCGGTGTCACTGCCACGGCCGGTTCAGCCGCTCACTCCAGCGTGAGCTTTTGCTGCGCAACCACCTTCTTGTAGACCTCGAACTCGGCCGCGATCTGCGCCGCAAACTGTTCCGGCGTGTTGGCGATGATGATCGAGCCGGTGTCTTCGATGCGCTTCTTCACCCCCGGGTCTTCGAGCGATTTTTTCACCGCCGCCGCGATCTTGTCGACCACCTCTTTCGGCACGCCCTTCGGGCCGGCGAGGCCGTAGTAGGCCATGCGGTTGACGGGTTCCAGGCCCACTTCCAGGAAGGTCGGCACGTTGGGCAGTTGCGCCAGCCGCTGTGGCGCGGCCACGACGATCGGGATCAGCCGGCCGTCCTTGATGAAGGGCAGCGCCGACGGCAGGTTGTCGAAGATGATCGGCACTTGCCCGGCCACCACGTCGTTCAAGGCCGGCCCCGCGCCGCGGTAGGGAATGTGGGTGATGAAGGTGCCCGACAGGCTCTTGAACAGTTCCATCTGCAGGTGGCCGATGCCGCCGGTGCCCGAACTGGCATACGAGTACTTGCCCGGGTTCTTCTTCAGCACTTCGAGAAAGGTCTTGAAGTCGCGCGCCGGAAACGAGGGGTTCACGGCAATGACGTTCGGCGTGGACGCGATGTTGATGATCGGCGTGAAGTCGGTCAGCGGGTTGTAGCCGAGCTTCGGGTTGATCGCCGGGTTCGCGGCCGTCGTCGAGACGCTCACCATGCCGAGCACGTAGCCGTCGGGCGCGGAGCGCACCACTTCGAGCGCACCGATCGAGCCACCCCCGCCGGCCTTGTTCTCGACCACCATGGTCTGGCCCAACGGCACATTGATCTTTTCAGCCGTGATGCGGGCGACGATGTCGGTCGTTCCGCCTGGGGCGAACGGGACGATCAGGCGCACCGGCTTGGTCGGATAGGTCTGGGCCCAGGCGGCGCCGGCCATGACGGCGATGCCGAGCACGGCGAGGGCGGCCCGGGTGAGCGAGGGAAAGAAGCTGCGGGTCATGGCGTCTCCTGCGGTGAGTGGTTTGCTGCGGCGGGATCGCGGATGCCGGCAAGCCGGTGGGTCGCGGAGGCGCCAGCATACCTGCAGCCGTGCCGCCCAACGTGGCAACCCAGATGGCAACCGACGGCGCGGGCTGGCACACTGGGCCGTGGCCGCACGCGCAGCAGACGGCAGCCATCGGCTCACAGACACCCCACCCAGGAGCGCAGGCGTGCGTGCGATTTCGCTCTCGAAGGCCACCCACGGCGGGGTTCGCATCGAAGCGATCGATCACCGGTTGGCGTCGAACGCCGAGCGGGTCCACGCGGTTCAGCGGGCGGCGTACACGCAGGAAGCGGCCCTGCTCGGTGCGGCCTGGGCAGCGAGCCGCTCAGGTTGGTCAGGCTGCGAAGATCGGGCATCTGCAAGCGCTGAACGGGAACGCCGAGTCTCACGATGGAGCCCTGGTCACACCGCTGCGAAAGCGTGCTCTCTGGCAAGGCAACGAAGTACACGCTGCGGCGTGGCGACGAGCCGCTCGGCTTCGACGCTGCGCTCGACCTGCTGGCCAGCGGAGACAGCTTCACGCAGTACCTCACCGCGCTGCTCCGTGCCAGCCCGCAGGCCGCCTACCGATGGGAAACACCGCCGATCACGGTGTCGCGCATCGGGCGGCCGTTCGAGTTCGTCCTCACGAACGACCCGTTCCTCGAAACAAGCCCCGAACCCGAGGTGTTCGGGGCTTGTTTCGATCGTGCGGCGCCGGGGACGCAGGTGCTTGCCATTCTGAATCTCGGCCGCACGGCCACGATGGTCGTGCCCAGGCAGATCGCCGAACTCGATGCCTGCACGCACCTGGCCAACTTCGTCAGGCGCGCGCCTGCGGATCAGGTGGCGGCGCTGTGGGCCTGCGTGGCCGCCACGGCGCGCAAGAAGCTGTCGCTGGCGCCGCTCTGGATCAGCACCGCAGGCGGTGGTGTGTCCTGGCTCCATGTGCGGATCGAAGGCGTGCCGAAATACTGTGCGTACCGTCCGTATGCGAACGACGTCTGAGGCGCCGCTGTTGACGACCTCTGGCTTGCCGGCCGTGTCCGGGTCGGCCAACGAACTCATCGAACCGGCGCAGGTTGCCGGGGGTGGCGCCGCATCGCGCCGCGTCTTCTGTCTTCTCTTCCCGCAAGGGTTCGGGATGGCCCTTGCATGGTCACGCCACGGCCCCATCTGCAAGCTGTCTTGTCAATGAGGCCCGGCCCATGCCACACCAAGCCCTCGAGCGAGCGATCGCGTACCGCGAGCGCGTGCTGAAATCGGTCCCTGACGCGTACTTGGCGCTTGAGCGTGCGATCACGGCGGTGCCGACTGCGGACGCTGCCGAGCCCTTGCCTGGCGCGGCGGCGGGGTTGTCGCTTGAGATCGTCCTCCCGAGTTCAGGTCGGGCAGGCGCGAAGCCCGGTGCCACGTTCGCCGAGCCTCACAAGTGAGATTGCCGATCTTCGTGCTCGCGCTGTAGATCGGCCTCGCATCTCACTTTCGCCCGGTGCGCGCCGGTCCGGCGGGTGCCGTTCCGCTGCCAGCGCCGGTTGGAACGCACGGTCATTGGGCGGCCTGCCGCAACGCCCACTCGATGTGTTCGGCCAACAACGCACTTGCCCCGTCGAGCCGCGCGAAAAGCGCCGCCTCGATGGCGGGGTTCGGCGCCGGGCGCAACGCGTTGCCCAGGCTCACCGCCAGGTTGCGTTGCCAACGCTGGTAGCCGATACGCCGAATCGCGCTGCCTTCGGTGTGGCGCAGGAATTCTTCCTCGCTCCAGGCCCACAGCGCCAGCAGCGTCGCGTTGCCCACAGGCTCGCGCACATCGAAGTCGGGCAGCGGGCTGCGCTGCGCGTACTTGTTCCACGGGCAGGCCAACTGGCAATCGTCGCAACCGTAGATGCGGTTGCCGATGGCCGCGCGCAGTTCGAGCGGGATCGGCCCGTCGTGCTCGATCGTCAGGTACGAAATGCAGCGCCGCGCGTCGAGCCGGTACGGCGCGGTGATGGCCTGCGTCGGGCAGACGTCGATGCAGGCGCTGCACTGGCCGCAATGCGCCGTCGCGGGCTCGGTGACGGGCAGCGCCAGATCGACGCAGATCTCGCCGAGGAAGAACATCGAGCCTGCCTCGCGGTGCAGCGCCAGCGTGTGCTTGCCACGCCAGCCAATGCCACTGCGCGTGGCCAGCTCGGCTTCCAGCAGCGGCGCCGAGTCGGTGAACACGCGGTGGCCGAACGGGCCGATCGCTTCGGCGATGCGCTCGGACAGCGATTGCAGCCGCGCACGCAGCACCTTGTGATAGTCGCGGCCTCGGGCGTAGATCGACACCGCCGCCTGTGCCGGCTCGGCCAGGCGCTGCCACTCGATGGCCTGCCAACCTTCGGGCGTGGCGCGCGACAGGTAGTCCATGCGCGCGGTGATCACGCGCACCGTGCCCGGCACCAGCTCGGCCGGGCGGGCGCGCTTCAGGCCGTGCGCGGCCATGTAGTGCATGCTGCCGTGCGCGCCAGCGGCGAGCCAGGCCGTGAGCCCCGGCTCGGCGCTGGACAAATCGACATCGGCCACGCCGATCTGGGAAAATCCAAGTTCCGCCGCCCACGCGCGCACCTGCCGCAGCAACTTCGCGCCATCCACCGTTTGAGCCTCGACTGCCATCCGCCGATTCTAGGAACCCGCAGCGTGCTCTGGCACGACGAGGCGGCGTGCGCCGCCACGGCGCAGATGCTGGCCACGCGGCCGGAGCTGCGCCAGGCCATTGTTGAACTGCGCGGCCCGCTCGGCGCCGGCAAGACCACCTTCGTGCGCCACCTGCTGCACGCGCTGGGCGTGCAGGGCCGCGTGAAGAGCCCGACCTATGCGGTGATGGAGCCCTATGAACTGCCCGGCGGCGACATCTGGCACTTCGATTTCTTTCGCTTCGACGACCCACAGGAGTGGGAAGACGCCGGCTTTCGCGATGTGTATGCGAGCCCCGGCTTGAAGATCGCCGAGTGGCCGGAGAAGGCCGCCGGCTTGCTGCCAGCGCCCGACTTGTGCATCGCCATCTCGATCGACGACGGCGACCTGCGCGAGGCCACCTTCCACGCCCACTCCGCCTGCGGGCTGGCGCTGCTGCCATGACGACCTCGCGGCGCCGCCTGCTCGCGCGCGGCGGCGCGCTCGTGCTGCTGCTCGGCGCGCGCGAGCTCGCCTGGGGCGCGAGCATCGTCGCGGTGCGGGTATGGCCGGCCGACGAGTACACCCGGGTCACGATCGAATCCGACACCGCGCTCTCGGCGAAGCACTTCGTGGCCGATAACCCGGCCCGGCTGGTGGTCGATATCGACGGCCTGGAACTGAGCCCGGCACTGCGCGACCTGGTCGGCAAGGTGCAGAGCGACGACCCGTTCATTGCCGGCGTGCGCGTCGGCCAGAACCAGCCGCGGGTGGTGCGCCTGGTGTTCGATTTGAAGCAGCACACCGCCCCGCAGGTGTTCACGCTGGCCCCAGTGGCGGCCTACCGCGACCGGCTGGTGTTCGACCTCTACCCGACCACGCCCCCCGACCCGCTGCTGGCGCTGATCCGCGAGAAGGAACTGGCCGAGCGGCAGGCCGCGGCGGCGGTGAAGGATGCGCTCGGCGAACTGATCGGCAAGCTCGGCAAGCCCCCGCTGCCGGCTGCGCCGATCGGGGTCGTGCCCGTGCCGCCTGCGTTGCCGCCTGCTTTGCCGCCTATCGCGTCAGCCTCGACGCCGCCGGCCCGCCAGACGCCGGCCCCCGAAGCCGTGCCACCGATTGCGATGTCGCAAGGCCGCATCGACCGCCTCGTCATCGTCGCCATCGATCCTGGCCACGGCGGCGAAGACCCGGGCGCCGTGGGCCCGAGCGGCCTGCGCGAGAAAGACGTGGTGCTCGCCATCGCGCTGCAACTGCGCGAGAAGCTCAACGCCAACCCCGGCATGCGCGCGATGCTGACCCGCGACGCCGATTTCTTCGTCCCGCTCGACCAGCGCGTTGCCAAGGCGCGGCGGGTGCAGGCCGACCTGTTCGTCTCGATCCACGCCGATGCCTTCTTCACGCCGCAGGCGCGCGGCGCCTCGGTGTTCGCGCTGTCCGACAAGGGCGCCAGCAGCAGTGCCGCGCGCTGGATGGCCGAGCGCGAGAACGCGGCCGATCTGGTGGGCGGCGTCAACGTCAAGGCCGCCGACGCCACGGTGATGCGGGCCCTGCTCGACATGAGCACCACGGCCCAGATCAAGGACAGCCTCAAACTCGGCAACGAAGTGCTCGACCGCATCGGCCGGGTCGGCAAGCTGCACAAGGGCAGCGTCGAGCAGGCCGG
>JANOVJ010000138.1:0-3181 GCA_031417295.1 bacterium
TCAACACCAGCCGGGCCACCTACGGCGCCGCAATGAGCCGCTTCTCGTACGCGGTGTCGAACCTGTCGATCTCGGGCGAGAACCAGTCGGCCGCGCGCGGCCGGATCATGGACGCCGACATCGCGATGGAAACCGCGAACCAGTCGCGGGCGCAGATTCTGCAGCAGGCCGGCACGGCGATGGTCGCCCAGGCCAACCAGCAGCCGCAGCAGGTGCTGGCGCTGTTGCGCAGCTAGGGGCCTTTTCACGCTGCGGACGCCACACCGCAGCGGTTCAAGTTCGCTCGCCGAACGCCGAAACCCGATCAGCGAGGTTCAACACCGAACCCGCTGCGTCGGGCTTTCTTTTGCCTTGGTGCGGCCCGATAGACCACTGCGGAACTCCAGCCCATGACCACCATCAGCTCGCCCGGCATCGGTAGCGGCCTCGACGTCAACTCGATCATCTCGCAGTTGCTCGCCATCGAGCGCCAGCCGATCGATGTGCTGAAGGCCAAGTCGAGCAAGATCCAGATCCAGATCTCCGAGTACGGCAAGCTGAAGGGCCTGATCGCCGCGTTTCGCGATGCCTCGCTCAAGCTGACCAGCAACGACACCTGGGGTGCGACGGTGGGCACCTCGTCCGACAGCACGGCGGTCGGGGTCACGGTCAAGAGCGGTGCCGCCGTGGGCGCCTATTCGCTGGAGGTGCAGGCGCTGGCGAAGGCGCAGTCGCTGGCCAGCGGCGTGTTCGCCTCCGCGGATGCCACGCCGGGCGCGGGTACGCTGCGGATCGAGCTCGGCGCCTGGGGCGCCGGCCAGGCCTCGTTCACGCCCAAGGCAGGCGCAACGGCGGTGGACATCACGGTCGAGGCGACCGACACGCTGGCCCAGGTGCGCGACAAGATCAACGGCGCCAATGCCGGCGTGACGGCGATCGTCTTCACCGACGCCAATGGCTCGCGGCTGCTGATGCGTTCGTCGGCCACCGGCGTCGAAAACGCCTTTCGCACCAGCGGCGTTTCGGCGCTGGCGTTCGACCCTTCAACCGGCGCCGCGGCGATGACGCAGACGGAGGCCGCCAGCGACGCCGCCGCGACGCTGAACGGGCTGCCGATCGTCTCGCCCAGCAACACGCTGATCAACCTGGTCGACGGCGTGACCTTGACGCTGGGCAAGGTGACGACCACGCCGGTCGAGATCAAGGTGGTGCAGGACAACGAGTCGCTGAAGAAGGCCGTGCAGGCCTTTGCCGACAGCTACAACGCGCTCAACACACTGATCGCCGGCCAGGTGAAGTACGACGCAGCGACCAAGGCGGCCGGCCCGCTGCAGGGCGACAGCTCGGCGGTGGGCATGCAGCGCCAGTTGCGCGCGCTGATGGGCACGCCGTCAGGCGCTTCGAGCGTGTTCACGCGGCTGTCGGACGTGGGCCTCGAAATGCAGAAGGACGGCAGCCTCTCCGTGACCGCGGGCAAGCTCGACACCGCGCTGGCGAACCTGCCCGAACTGAAGAAGCTGTTCGCCAACGCCGACCTCGGCGTGCCCGGCAACAACGGCCTGGCGCGGCAGTTCCGGATGATGGGCGACTCGCTGCTGAGCGTCGACGGCATGATCACGACCCGCAGCGACGGGCTGCGCAAGCGGATCGAGATGAACGAGGACCAGCAGGAACGGCTCGACCTGCGGGTGGCCCAGGTCGAGAAGCGCCTGCGCGCCCAGTACACCGCGCTCGACGCCACGCTGGGCCGCCTGAGCGGCATTGGCAGCTACGTGACGCAGCAGATGGCTGCGCTGAGCGGCAACAACAACAACTCCTGATCCCCCGGCGCGCCCGAGTGGCGCGCCATCACGCAGCGATCGCTCGCGGCCGGCCCTGCCGGTTGCCGGTTGCCGGTTGTCGCTGGCCACGGCCGTTTCAACACCGATGCGTCATCTCAAGTCGGTCCGGCCCTCGCCGATATTCAGGGCACTCTCCCCAACAGGATTCAACGCCGCCGATGTTTGCGACCGCAGCTTCCCGCAGTGCTTCCAGTGCCTACCGCCAGGTGGGCGTCGAGACCGGCGTTTCGACGGCCTCGGCGCACCAGCTGGTGACGATGTTGTTCGACGGCTACTTCGACAGCGTGGCGCAGGCGCGCGGCGCGCTGCAGGCCGGCCGGATCGAAGACAAGGGCCGGGCGCTCAGCCGCGCGGTGCGGATCGTCCATGAGGGCCTGCGGGCGGGGCTGAACCTGCGCGACGGCGGCGCCATCGCCGCCAACCTGGACCGTCTTTACGGCTATGTCGCGCTGCGCCTGACCCACGCCAACCTGCACAACGACGCCGCCGCGCTGGACGAGTGTGCGCAGTTGATCGAGCCGGTGCGCGCCGCGTGGCTCGAGATCGCACCCAACGCAACGGCCCGCCCGCTATGAATACCGCCGACCCAAAAGCCCCACAAAGTCTCTCTGGAGCCTGCATGAATTCCGCGCTGTTGAACTACTACGAGGCCATCGAGCAGGCCAGCCACGACATGCTCGAAGCCGCCCGTGTGGGCAACTGGGACCACGTGGTCAAGCTCGAAGGCGCGTGCGCGCTGCTGATCTCGCAGCTCAAGCACGCCGCGGCGAACCAGAAGCTGGCGCCGGACGAGGCGCAATTGAAGTCGCGCATCATGCAGCGCATCCTTGTCAACGACGCCGAGCTGCGCCAGTTGGCCGAACCCTGGCTCGAAGACCTCGACGACCTGCTCGCGGGGCGGCCGAAGACGCTGCACTGAGATGAAACAGCGCTGCGGGTCGGTGGCCTTGAAGGGTTCGTTCCTCGGCGGCGCTGTGAGCTGGGGCGTGGGCTTTGCGCGTGCCGGTCGGGGTGGCAAAGGCGCGCCCGGACAGGCAACGAAGCTTCATCGCTGGCGGTCGGCGCTGTGCGCCGACTCCCCCCCGATGCTCAGTCTCGTGGCCCGTCGCCGAACTCGCTGCGTTCGCTGCGCTCTCTACGCTCAAACATCCGCGACGAGTCAGTCTACGAATCGCGCTGCGCGCGAGGCCACGAGCCTTCCGCTTCTCGGCGCCATCGAGGCGCTGCGTGCCCTGTCCGGGCGCGCCTTTGCAAAGCGGCGCTTCTCTTTCTCGTCGAGAAACCCAAACGGTCGAGCGCGGCGGGCGGTGCCCGTTGGGGGCGATCTGTGGGGCGGCGAGGAGCGCAGGATTGGGGTCGGC
>JANOVJ010000139.1:0-1681 GCA_031417295.1 bacterium
CGGCCAGCGCGGTGGGCCTGATCGCGAGCTGGTCCGCCGGCAGCGCGTTCGTGCGTCCGTTGTGGACGATGCTGCAGGCGGCGGTGCTGGTGCTGGGCCTGGCGCTGTTGCTGTCGGGCCGGATGCCGCAATGGGTCAATGGCGCTTCGCAGAGCCTTGCGCGCGCGGTGCCGGTGCACGGGCCGCACCCGGCTTCTCGTCACCGCGGCACGAAGCGGGCGGCCTTGCTCGGCCTCGGCTGGGTCGCGATGCCGTGCGCCGTGCTGTACGGTGCGCTGGGGGTGGCCGCGCTCGCGGCCGGGCCCTGGGAAGGTGCGGCGGTGATGGCGGCCTTCAGCCTGGGGTCGGCCCCCGGCCTGGCCGGCGTGCCGTTCCTGTGGGCGCGGCTGTCGCGCATGCCGCAGACGGCGGCGCTGCGGATCGCGGGGGCAATGCTGGCCGCAGGGAGTGTCTGGGCGCTCTGGCACGGCATGGAAGGCGCTTCGGGCGCCTGGTGCCTGCCAGCCTAGGCCCGCGTCGAGCGCGGGGCCCCGGCAGCCGGGCCAGAAACAGCAACGCCCGGGGTCAGCCGGGCCAGAAACAGGAACGCCCGGCGTCAGCCGGGCGTTAGCTTCGCGAGCAGCGGGCGGGCCCGTCACGCACAAGGGTCCGGGCGGTGGGTTGCCCGGCTTGCCCTCTTTCCCTCTTTACTTCTTGGCAGCAGCCGAAGCGGCCGAAGCAGCCGGCTTGGCTTCCATCGGCTTGGCTTCAGCCTTCTTTTCGGCCTTGGCGGCCGGGGCAGCTGAAGCGGCGGCAACAGCCGGCTTGGCAGCGTCGGTTGCATAGGCGCCAGCGGCGAACAGGGAAACGGCGAGGACTGCGAGGATCTTGTTCATGGTCAAGTACTTGGATGAGTTGATTGAAATGAGCGGCCCCGGACGGGACAGCCGGCCTCTAACGCAGCGCCGGGCGGGCTGGTTGACACAAGCGCTGACATAGAATCAAAAAAGCAGTTCGCGCCGGGCCACACGCCGCCCAGCATCGTCATTCATCGGAGCCATTTGCCCATGTACCAGCACATCAAGGTCCCCACCGGCGGGCACAAGATCAGCGTCAACGCCGACTACTCGCTCAACGTGCCCGACCAGGCGATCATTCCCTACATTGAGGGCGATGGCACCGGTTTCGACATCACGCCGGTGATGATCAAGGTGGTCGATGCGGCGGTGGCCAAGGCCTATGCCGGGAAGAAGCAGATCCACTGGATGGAGATCTACGCTGGCGAGAAGGCCACCAAGATTTACGGCCCCGACGTCTGGCTTCCCGAGGAAACCCTGAAGGTGCTGCGCGAGTACGTGGTCTCGATCAAGGGCCCGCTGACCACGCCGGTCGGCGGCGGCATACGCTCGCTGAACGTGGCCTTGCGCCAGGAACTTGACCTCTATGTCTGCCTGCGCCCGGTGCAGTATTTCAAGGGCGTGCCCTCGCCGGTGAAGGAACCCGAGAAGACGAACATGGTGATCTTCCGCGAGAACTCGGAAGACATCTACGCCGGCATCGAATACGAGGCGCAGAGCGACAAGGCGAAGAAGCTGATCAAGTTCCTGATCGAAGAGATGGGGGTGAAGAAGATCCGCTTCCCCAACACCTCGGGCATCGTCATCAAGCCGGTGTCGAGCGAGGGCACCGAGCGCCTGATGCG
>JANOVJ010000140.1:0-3709 GCA_031417295.1 bacterium
TACCTGGCGCTCTACGCCGATGCATTGGCAGCGCGACGGGGTGCGACGGCAGCTCGCTAGCAGCGGCCAGTTGCGAAGCGCGCCGCGATCAGCGTGCGGCTGGCTCGGCGAAGCCGAGCAAGACCCTGCGGGTCATCGCGCTCTTCTTGTGGCTACGGCACGCGGGCTGCGCCCGCTTCACATCGCTGCGCGATGTGACCCTGCGCCGGAAGCGCGCCGCGATCAGCCTGCGGCTGGCTCGGCAAAGCCGAGCACGACCCTGCGGGTCATCGCGCTCTTCTTCTCGATTTTCGTGACGACGACGGGGCCGATTTCTGAGGTGTTTGCCACATGCGTGCCGCCGCAGGGCTGGCGATCCACGCTGTCGATTTCGATCACGCGGATGCGCCCCAGGCCGCGCGGCGGCTGCACGCTCATGCTGCGCACGAGGCTCGGGTTGGCGTCGAGCTCGGCTTCGCTGATCCAGCGCTGGCTGACAGGGTGCGTCCCGGCCACCAACCGCGCCAGCCCGGCGTTCAGCGCTTCACGGTCCAGCGGCTCGTTCATGTGGAAGTCGAGCCGTGCGTAGTCGGCGGTGATCGAGCAGCCGTCCACCGGGTGCGGCACCAGCGCGCACAGCAGGTGCGTCGCGGTGTGAAAGCGCATGTGGCGCTGCCGGCGCGGCAGATCGATCCGCGCCAGCACCGGTTGGCCCACGGCGAGCCCGGCGAGCAAGGCTTCCTGGCCGGCGGCCGGCAAGTGCAATATCTCCCCCGGTGCGGAGCCTTTGCGCGTGTCGGCGATCACGAGCACACGGCCGTCGGCAAGCACCAGTTCGCCGCGATCGCCGGCCTGGCCGCCGCCGAGGGGATAGAACACCGTGCGGTCGAGGCGCACACCGCGTTCGTCAAGGGCCGCGACCTTGGCGCTGCATTCGGACAGGGTGGCGTCTTCGCGGAACAGTTCGTCGGTCATCGCCATGCGCCCGAGCTTACTGCGGCCTGAGCGCGTATCGGCAGCGCCTTGATTGCGCTTTGGCAGCGGCCCCAACCGCGCCCCCGGGCGGCCATGGAAATCCCGGGCGCGGCAGGGCCGGCGCAATGAGAGGACAATCGGGGCGTCGCTGGCATCGCGCCGGCATGCAAATCAACCCGGACCTCCCGCCCCATCGCCATGGCCACACGACGCTCCGTACCCCCAGCCCCAACCGACGGCGCGCACAAGCTGCGTCAATCCCAGGCCGAGTACACGGCAGCGCGCCCGGCGCCCGAGCGTGGCGTCAAGCCGATGATGTCGAACTCGCGAATGTACGTTTGCCGCCGCTGCCAGGCCAATTTCAAAACCGGTGATGGCAAGCCCGATCTGCGCTTGAGTGGCCTCGGCAAGTGCAACAAGTGCATCGCTGCGACGGCGCTCGCCGCCTGAACCGGCCCCACCCGCACCCCGCCTCGTTTTTGTTCTTGTTTTCGTGAGCGGCGACTCGGCATCCGGCCAGCCGGCGCCGGTGGCCGTTGTCACCGGCGCTGCCCGCGGGATCGGCTTGGCTATCGCGCGCTGGTTTCTGGCTGCGGGCCACCGTGTCGCATTGCTCGACATCGACCGCCCTGCGCTCGCTGCCGCGAGCTTGGGCCTGGGCGATGCGTCTCGCGTCGTGGGTTTGGGTTGCGATGTGTCGGTTGCGCACCAGGTCGGGGCCGCGATCGACCAGGTTGTGGCCAGTTTCGGGCGCATCGACGCGCTGGTCAACAACGCGGGCGTGGCCGTGTTCAAACCCCTGCTCGACACCACGCCCGAAGAGTGGCGCAAGGTGATGGCAGTCAACCTCGACGGGCCGTTCCTTTGCAGCCAGGCTTGCGCACCGGTGATGTTGCGCACGGGCGGTGGCAGCATCGTCAACATTTCGTCAATTTCTGGCCTGCGTGCGAGCACCTTGCGGGTGGCCTACGGCACCAGCAAGGCCGCGCTGATGCACCTCACGCGGCAGCAGGCGGTCGAGCTCGGCAACCTTGGCATCCGCGTCAACGCGGTCGCGCCGGGGCCGGTCGAGACCGAGATGGCGCGCCAGGTCCACAGCCCGGCCATCCGTGCCGACTACCGCGACGCGATTCCGCTGGCCCGCTACGGCACGCCCGAGGAGATTGCGGCGACCGTGGGCTTCCTGTGCAGCCCGGCGGCGAGCTACATCAACGGCCAGGTGCTGGCGGTCGATGGCGGTTTCGACGCCGCCGGCATCGGCCTGCCGAGCCTGCGCCGCAGCGCGGCCGGTGGATGAACCCGCGCCCGCGCAACGACTCCATGCCGGATGCGGCCCGCGGCGCATTGCAAACCGAGGTTCCCATGCTCAACCCGACTCGTCGTCCTTCCACGCTGGCCGCGGTGCTGCCGGCCCGCCTTGGCGCCTGTGCGCTCGCGTGTGCGGTGCTGGTGCTGGCGGGCTGCGCCGGTTACTCGCCGAAGGGGCTGCAACCGGGTGCGTCCGAGGCTGACGTGACGCGCCAGATGGGCCCGCCGAGCGGCCGCTACAAGCTGCCCAGCGGCGGCACGCGGCTCGAGTTCGCGCGTGGGCCGCAGGGACGCGAAACCTACATGGTCGACTTCGACACCGCAGGCGCCATGGTCGATTGGGAACAGGTGATGGACCTCTGGTACCTGACCCGCATCACGCCCGGCCTCACCACCGAAGACGTGTTGATGCGCGTGGGCCGCCCCGGCAGCACGATCCCGATCAAGCGCCAGCAACTCGTGGTTTGGAACTACCGCTACCCGACCAATGACTGCCTGTGGTTCCAGATTTCGATCGGCGACGATGGCCGGGTGATCTCCGGCAGCCAGGGCATCGACCCGCAATGCGACGCGCCGAGCGATGCGCGCAGCGGCGGTGGCGGCATGGGCACTCGCTGACTCGCCATGGCGACGACGATCGTCCATGGCATCACCAGCTGCGACAGCGTGAAGAAGGCGCGCGCCTGGCTGCAGGCCGAGGGGCGTGCGTTCGCATTCCACGATTTCAAGCGTGACGGGTTGGGCGAGGCGCTGCTCGACCGCTGGATCGCGGCCGTCGGTTGGGAGCCGCTGCTCAACCGCCGCGGCACGACCTGGCGCGGCCTGAGCGACGCAGCGCGCGCGTCGGCTGACGGCGATGCAGCAGGCGCCCGCGTACTGATGCTCTCGCAGCCCAGCCTCGTCAAACGCCCGGTCGTCGAATGGCCGGGCGGGACGGTCAGCGTCGGCTTCGACCCGGCCCGTTTTGCCGAGTTGAACCGGCGCGGCTGAGGCCCGGCGTCAGGCGGCGAGAAGCTGCCGCAGCACAAACGGCAGGATGCCGCCGTGCCGGTAGTAGTCGACCTCGATCGGCGTGTCGATGCGCAGGATCACGCTCACCATCCGGCGCGTGCCGTCAGCTGATGTGATCTCGAGCGCCGCATCGGTTTGCGCCTTCAATTCGCCGAGCACGACGTTGACCGTCTCGTCGCCCTTGAGCCCGAGGCTCTGCCAACTGTCGCTGCCCTTGAACTGCAGCGGGAGCACGCCCATGCCGACGAGGTTGGAACGGTGGATGCGCTCGAAGCTGCGCGCCACCACCGCCTTGATGCCGAGCAACTGCGTGCCCTTGGCGGCCCAGTCGCGGCTCGACCCGGTGCCGTACTCCTCGCCGGCGAAGATGACGGTCGGCACCCCGGCCGCGACATAGCGCATCGCGGCGTCGTAGATCGCCATCTTCTCGGGGGCG
>JANOVJ010000141.1:0-5321 GCA_031417295.1 bacterium
CCACGCCGTGGGAAAGCGTGCTCCACGCCGCACTCGCCCGCGACCTGGACGAGCCGCTGTTCCTGCGTCTCGAACCTGCGCTGCAACAGCAGGTCGCGTGCCAGCGCCTGTCGCTGCAGAACCTGGAGTGGATCGCCGACCCGCTGCCGCTCGTGGCCTGGAGCGCCGGCTTCCTGGCCCAGCACGCCGATGCATCGACCTTCCCGCTGCGTATGGTCTACAGCGAGCACCTGTTGTGGGCCGGTCGCGAGGCCGAGATCGACGCCGTGCTGCAACCGTTGCGCGACGGCCGCGACAGCGACGCCTACTGGCAAGCCAACGCCGCCGCCGCGGTGGCGGCCCGGCGCGCCCTGAACGGCGACTGGCCCGGCGCCGAGGCCGACTTCGTCAACACGCTCGCGACCCTGAAGGTCGAAGCCAGCAAGCGCAGCGGCCTGCTGCCCGAACTGCTGGCGCTGGCCTACGCGATGTGCCTGCTGGCCCAGCAAACGCCGGCCCACCTGGAGCGCGCGCTCAAGTACTTCCTGGCCGAAAGCGGCAAGCGCCAGCCGACGCTGGACACCTCGTGGGGCATCCTTGCCATCGCGGTACAGATGCGTCGCGGCGATGTGGCGCTCGAACCGGCCCGGTTTCGCCCGGTCAGCGACGAGGGCCACCAGGCGCCGCTGGATCTTTGGCGCTGGCTGATGCGTGCCTGGCTGAAGGCCGACGCCACGCCCGAGCGGGTGCCGACGTCCGAACTGGCCGCCGCCAGCCTGCTGCACCTGCGCTTGAGCACGGTCGGCCTGCACCGCCTGGGCGCGCAGCTCGACGCCGCGATGGCGCGGCTGCACGGCAAGCCCACCGCGGCAAACTTCTTCGTGCCGCCGGCGCAAGAAGGCTGGCGCGTGGCGCTGGAGGCGTTGGCGGCGATCGGCGGCGCGGGCGGCCCAGGCCCGGGGCAGGGCGAGGCCGCAGGCGCGACCCGGCTCGTCTGGGTGCTCACGCTCGACAAGGCGGGCGAGCTGAACGCCATCACCCCGCACGAGCAGAAGCTCGGCGTGCGCGGCTGGAGCAAGCCGCGCGAGGTGCCGCTGTCGCGCCTGTCGCGCACCGAAGTGCTGCTGCCGGCCGATGCCGCGGTGGCGCGCGCGCTGAAGAAACTTTCCTACGGCCCGGCCTGGCGGCTCGACCTGGCGGCCGCGCTGGTCGCGCTGCTGGGCCACCCTGCGGTCGAGTTCAGCGACGCGCCGGGCACCCGCGTCACGCTGGCAGAAGGCCAGCCCGAGATCGAGGTCGTCGATGACGGCGAGCTGCTGCACCTGCGCCTGCGGCCGCGGCTGCGCGGCGACGGGGCACTGACCGAGGCCGAAGGCTGGCCGCTGAGCGCGAACGAGAAGAAGGAAGCCGAGGCGCTGCGCCTGCTTGCGATCGTGCGCGATTCGCCGAGCCGCGCCCGCGTGCTGCGCTTCACCCCGGCCCAGCGCCGCGCGGCGCTGCTCATCGGCGAACAACTCAGTTTTCCGAAGGCCGCGCGGGCGCCGCTGCAAGAGGTGCTGAGCAGCCTCGGCGCGCACTTCCAGGTGCACGCCGACGAGCTGGGCGCGGCCAGCGCCACCGCCCGGGCCGTGCCCGCCGAAGCCGCCTTGCGCGCCGAGCTGGCGCCGCTGGCCGACGGCGTCTCGCTGCGCCTGGTGACGGCACCGTTCGGGCCCAATGGCCCGCGCGTGGCGCCGGGCTACGGGCGGGCGCGGATGATCAGCGCCGTCAACGGTGAAACGCTGGCGGTGCAGCGTGACCTGGCGCTCGAGCGCAGCCACCTCGACGCGGTGCTCGACGCCTGCCCGATGCTGGCCGCACTGCCGGCCAGTGGCGCGGCCCAGGGCGCCGCTGCCAGCGCGGCCGAATGGGTCATCGAGGCCCCCGACGATGCGCTCGCGCTGGTCGAACGCCTGCCCACGCTGGCGGCGGTGGGCGGGCTCGACTGGCCAAGGGGCAAGGCCTTGCGGGTCGAGACGGCGGCACTCGGCCAACTGCGGGTGCAGTTGAACAGCAAGCGCGACTGGCTGGCGTTGCAGGGCGGCATCACGGTCGATGAAGGCCTGGTCGCCGGCTTGCAGCAGTTGCTGGAATGGAGCGCCGCCGACAAGGGCCGCTTCGTGCCGATGGGGCAGGGCCGCTACCTCGCGCTCACGCAGGAACTGCGCGCGCGCCTGGACGACCTGGCCTCGGTGGCCGAACTGCACAAGGGCGAATGGCGCGTGGCGCCCGTCAACGCGCCGTGGCTCGACGCCGCATTGGAGGGCGCGCAACTCGAAGCCGACACCGCGTTTCGCCGGCGCATCGACCGCCTGCTGGAAGCGCAGCAACTCCAACCCGCATTGCCGGCCACGCTGCAGGCGACGTTGCGGCCCTACCAGGAAGAAGGCTACGCCTGGGCGATGCGGCTGGCCCACGCCGGCTTCGGCGCCTGCCTGGCCGACGACATGGGCCTGGGCAAGACCTTGCAGGCGCTGGCCGTGATGCTGGCGCGCGCGGCGGGCGGCGCGGCATTGATCGTGGCGCCCACATCGCTCGGCGGCAACTGGCTCGCCGAGGCACGGCGGTTCGCGCCCACGCTGGCCCTGCGTGTGTTCGGTGAAGGCGACCGCGAGGCCGCAATCACATCGGCCGCGGCGGGCGACGCGATCGTCGTCTCCTACCAGTTGCTGCAATTGAACGCCAAGGCCTTCGCCCAACGCCCCTGGCACACGCTGGTGCTCGACGAAGCGCAGGCGATCAAGAACGCCACCGCCAAGCGCTCGCTGGCCGCGTTCGAGCTCGAGGCCGACTTCCGGCTCGCGTTGTCGGGCACGCCGATCGAGAACCGGCTGTCCGAGCTGTGGTCGATCATGCGCGTCTGCAACCCGGGGCTGCTGGGCACGCTGCCCCAGTTCAACCAGCGCTTCGCGGTGCCGATCGAGCGCGACCGCGACCGCACGGCGCAGCGCACGTTGCGGCGGCTGATCGGCCCGTTCATCCTGCGCCGGACCAAGCCGCAGGTGCTCGACGACTTGCCGCCGCGCACCGAGCAGACGCTGGCGGTCGAACCCGAAGCGGCCGAGCGCGCGCACTACGAGGCCTTGCGCCGCCAGGCGCTCGCGTCGGCCGAGGCCAGCCTCGCGAGCGACGCGCCAGGGCCAGCGCAGTTCAACGTGCTGGCGCAACTCACCAAGCTGCGCCGCGCTGCCTGCGACCCGCGGCTGGTGAGCCCTGAGCTCGGTCTCGTCGGTGCCAAGGTCAGGGCCTTCGGCGAACTCGCGGCGGAGCTGGTGGCCAACGGCCACAAGACGCTCGTCTTCAGCCAGTTCGTCGATTTCCTGACGCTGCTGCGCGAGCCGCTCGACGCCGCCGGCATTGCCTACCAGTACCTCGACGGCAGCACGCCCGCCGCCGAGCGCACCAAGCGCGTTGCCGCGTTCCAGGCCGGCCAGGGCGAGCTGTTTCTGATCAGCCTGAAGGCGGGCGGCTTCGGCCTGAACCTCACCGCCGCCGACTACGTGGTGATTGCCGACCCGTGGTGGAACCCGGCCGCCGAAGATCAGGCCAGCGGCCGCGCCCACCGCATCGGCCAGCAGCGGCCGGTCACCGTGTACCGGCTGGTGCACAGCGGCACGCTGGAGGAACGCATCGTCGCGCTGCACCAGCAAAAGCGCGAGCTGGCCGACAGCGTGCTCGAGGGCGGTGAAGTGGCCGGCGCGCTGAAGGCGCAGGAGCTGGTGGACCTGATGCGCCAGACCGACGACCCCAAGACCCCTGCGGGGTCGCCCCCCGAGGGGATCTCAGCCCTCTTGGGGCGGCCCGGCGAGGGCTGAGCCACGCGAACATGACTGAAACCCGCGAGGTTTTGCAGCAGCGCCACGGCCCGCGCTACCGCTGGTGGGTGCTGTTCACGGTGATGATCGGCACCGTGGCATCGATCATGTCGGCCACCATCGTCAACGTCGCGGTGCCCGACATGAGCCGCGTCTTCACGCTCGGCCAGGAGCGCGCGCAGTGGATGTCGGCCGGCTTCATGGCGGCGATGACGATCTCGATGCTGACCACGCCCTGGCTGCTGGAGCGCTATGGCTACCGGCGCACCTACGTGGCCGTGGTCGGGCTGCTGATGGCCGGCGGCATCGGCGGCGGTTTCGGCTGGAGCTTCGAGTGGGTGCTCGCGATGCGCGTGGTCGAGGGCCTCGCCGCCGGCGTGCTGCAGCCGATTCCGGCGATCGTCATCATGCATGCCTTCGACCGCGCCGAGCAGGGCCGCGCGATCAGCATCTTCGGCATCGGCGTGGTGATGGCGCCGGCCGTCGGGCCGAGCCTGGGCGGGGTGCTGGTCGAGGCCTTCGGCTGGCGCTCGATCTTCTTCGTCGTGGTGCCGTTCTGCATCGCTGCGATCTGGCTGGCGCTGCGTTACCTGCCGCACAGCGCGCCGGGCGGCGCCGAAGTCAATCGCGAGCGCCAGCGCTTCGACTTGCCTGGCCTGGTGCTGCTGACGCTGGCGATCCTGTCGCTGCTCAATGGCATGGTGCAGTTGCATGGCGCCGAAACGGGTGCCGTGGCCGCCGGCCTGCTCGCCACGTCGGCGGTCGCGCTCGCGGCCTTCATCGCCCACCAGCGGCGCACGCCGCACCCGCTGATGCGCCTGGCGCTTTTCACGCACCCGCAGTTCGCGTTCGGCGGCATCGTCGCCTTCATCTACGGCGCGGCGCTGTTCGGCTCGACCTACCTGGTGCCGGTGTTCATGCAGATCGCGCTCGGCCTGCCGCCGTCGCAGGCCGGCGCGGTGCTGCTGCCGGCCGGGCTGGTGCTGGCGGCAACGATCGCTGTCGCAGGGCGGCTGACCGACCGCGTGCCGGTGCACCGGCTGGTCTCGTTCGGGCTGGTGCTGATGGCGCTGTCGTTCGTGCTGATGCTGTGGGTCGGCCGCGGCACCGCGCTGTGGGTGATCGCGCTGTGGGCCATCGTCGGGCGCATCGGCCTCGGCTTCGTGCTGCCGTCGCTGAACCTGGGCGCGATGCGCGGCCTGCCACTCGGGCTGATTTCGTACGGGTCGAGCAGCATCAATTTCATGCGCCAGTTGGGCGGCGCGGTGGGCGTCAGCGTGGCCGGCATCTTTCTCGAATGGCGGCTCCATGCGCACGCGGCCCGGCTGCAGGCGGCCGGGCCGTCCGAGGCCGAGCTGGCGGCCTTTCACCAGACCTTTGGGTTGCTCGCGCTGGTGACTGCGGTCGCCGTGGTCGCCGCGTGGCGAATGCGCGCTCCGGCACCGACGGCATAGCGCCTGTTCCGTTCCGAGGCGGCCGCCGTTCGGG
>JANOVJ010000142.1:0-8553 GCA_031417295.1 bacterium
GGGCTGACCCACAAGATGCTGCACGGCGCGCTGCACGAGCTGCATTCCACGGCCGGCGAGCAGCGGGCGCAACTCGCGCAAACCGTGTCGCGCCTGTTCTTGCGCCCGGGCGGGCGCAACCCCAACGACGACGGCCGTTAGCGGCAATCTCAGCCGCCGTTGCGCGCCGGGTTTGGCCCGCGCTGCGCGCCCTGTTCGATCTGCCCGCCCGCGCCGTCACGATGAAAGACTCCCTCCGCCAACAGTTCCAGCGCCTCGCGCTTCGCCTGGGCGAGCTCGATGCGACGCTCGCCGACCCGGCCGTGGCATCCGACATGAAGCGCTACCGCGGCCTCAGCCGCGAGCACGCGAAGGTGCAGGGTGTGGTGGCAACGTTCAACCGCTACGAGCAGCGCGAGGGCGATGCGGTGTCGGCGCGGGAACTGCTGGCCGACCCCGAGATGGCCGCGATGGCCGGCGAGGAAATCGCCGCCGCGCAGGCCGACATGGCCCGGCTGCACGCCGAGCTGCAGGCCGCGCTGCTGCCGCGCGACCCCGACGACGCGCGCAACGCCTTCCTCGAAGTGCGCGCCGGCACCGGCGGTGACGAATCGGCACTGTTTGCGGCCGACCTGGTGCGGATGTACCTGCGCTTCGCCGAGCGCAAGGGCTGGCGCACGGAAGTGATGTCGGAAAGCCTGTCGGACCTGGGCGGTTACCGCGAATGCGTGCTCCGAGTCGAGGGCGACGAGGTCTACGCGCAGCTCAAGTTCGAGTCCGGCGGCCACCGCGTGCAGCGCGTGCCGACGACCGAGACGCAGGGCCGCATCCACACCAGCGCCTGCACCGTGGCGGTGATGCCCGAGCCGGACGAGGCCGACGAGGTGACCTTGAACCCGGCCGAGCTGCGCATCGACACCTTCCGCGCCAGCGGCGCCGGCGGCCAGCATGTCAACAAGACCGACAGCGCGATCCGCATCACGCACTTGCCGACCGGCATCGTCGCCGAGTGCCAGGACGACCGCTCGCAGCACCGCAACAAGGCCAAGGCGATGGCGGTGCTGACGGCGCGGCTGAAGGAAAAGGACCGCAGCGAGCGCGCCGCGAAGGAGGCTGCGACGCGCAAGGGCCTGATCGGCAGCGGTGATCGCAGCGATCGCATCCGGACCTACAACTTCCCGCAGGGCCGGTTGACCGACCACCGCATCAACCTCACGCTGTACCGCCTGCAGGCACTGCTCGACGGTGACCTCGACGAAGTGGTCGCCGCGCTGCAAGCTGCGCGCGCGGCACAGCAACTGGCGGCCCTGGAGAGCGGCGGTTGATGAAGACGGTGGCGCAGGCGCTGGCAGCAGCGCGCGCTTTGGGGCTGGACCGGCTCGATGCGCAGTTGCTGCTCGGCGAAGCGCTCGCCCGGCCGCGCAGTTGGCTGCTGGCGCACGGCGAGCATTCGATCGATGCCGCCCAGGCGCTACGCTTCGACGCCCACTGCGCACGCCGCGCCGCGGGCGAGCCCGTCGCCTACCTGCTGGGCGAAAAAGAGTTCCATGGCCTGACGCTGAAGGTCGATCGCGATGTGCTGGTGCCGCGGCCCGACACCGAAACGCTGGTCGATTGGGCACTTGAGTTGCTCGCGGCCGCCCCCGCGCGACCGGCGGTGGTTGACCTGGGCACCGGCAGCGGCGCGATCGCACTGGCGCTGGCCCATGCCCGGCCCGACGCGCGCGTGTGCGCCCTGGACGTGAGCACGGCGGCACTCAAGATTGCGCGTGCGAATGGCGAGCGCCTCGGGCTGGCGGTCGAGTGGCTGCACAGCGACTGGTGGTCGGCGCTGGCTGGGCGACGCTTCGACATGGTGCTCAGCAACCCGCCGTACATCGCCGCCGACGACCCGCACCTGCCCGCGCTGCGCCACGAGCCCGGGCTGGCGCTGACCCCGGGCGGCGATGGCCTGGTCGCGCTGCGAACCCTCGTTGCCGGCGCGCCGGTGCACTTGCGGCCGGAGGGATGGCTGCTGGTCGAACACGGCCACGACCAAGCGGAAGCCGTGCGCGATCTGCTGCTCCGCCACGGCTTCACCGCGGCGACAACCCGCACCGACCTGGCGGGGCTGCCGCGATGCTCGGCTGGGCGGCTTCCGGCGCATCTGTAAGCCGCTGTCAGCCGGTGTGACAAACGTTGTGTGTCAAATGCATCGAACCCCGCAGTTGTGGGGTCGTTCGGGGTCTGTTTGCCCACACGGGCGCGATCCCGCGGCGTAGGATGGCCCGACAGTTCGAGCCTCGGACTGGCCCAGAAATGGGCGGATCTTGCTGTTCAGGAGGTCGATATGCGTGCACCGTGCTGGTTGCTGGTCGGAGTGCTGGGGCTGGGAGCCGTCCCGCTGGCGCAGGCCGATGAAGCCGACGGCTTGACGCTGCCGCGACTGCAGGGTCGGGTCCGTCTCGGCATGGGCGTTCAGGCCGGCGCTGCAGACTTGCGAGGCAGCGGCGCCAAACTGAGCGGGGCCAGTGTGCTGGGCGACTACTACTTCGGCCGCGACCTCAGCAACGAGGCCGATACAGGCGGCTTTCGCGTCACGGGCGGCGTCTTCCTCGGTTCGCGGCTGGGCCTGTGGGGCGGGCCCCCGTCGGCCCAGATGAGCAGCAGCCTGTTCATCGTCGAGCGGCACAGCTTCAGCCTGCTGGCGCTGCCGCGCGGTGCCGAGTTGGCCAACCAGGACGGCGGCACCGTGCCTTACCTGGGCCTTGGCTACAGCGGCGGTTCGTTGAAGAGCGGGTTCAGTTTCAGCGCCGATCTGGGCTTGATGGCGCTCAACCCAGGCAATGCGGTTCGCCTGGGCCGCAGCTTCGGTGGCGGCCAAAGCCTGGACGACGCGTTGCGCGAGGTGCGCCTGGCGCCGCTGGTTCAGGTGGGCGTGTCGTACCAGTTCTGAGTCTGACCGCCGCAGGGCTTCGATGGCGCGGTTCTGCGAGCCGTGCATGGTTTGCCGTATAACCACGGTTGTCGTTTCATCGCCACCCAGCCCGAGGCCAGACCATGAACTCCATTTCCGCCACCGATGTGCAACAGCGCATCGACGATCTCGTCAAAGCCAACCGCGTGGTGCTCTTCATGAAGGGCACGGCGCAGTTTCCACAGTGCGGCTTTTCGGGCCGCTCGATCCAGATTCTCAAGGCCTGCCAGGTGACCGACCTCGTCACCGTGAACGTGCTCGAAGACGAGGACGTGCGCCAGGGCATCAAGGAATATGCGAACTGGCCGACCATTCCGCAGTTGTATGTGAAGGGCGAGTTCGTCGGCGGCTCGGACATCCTGATGGAAATGTACGAAGCCGGTGAGCTCCAGTCTCTGTTGAACGACTGAAATTCCTTCGGCCCGGTTTCCTGTCCGGCCACGCCCTCCCGTTCGCGCATGACCCTTCGCATCGTTGTCGGGATCACCGGTGCGACCGGCGCGGTGTACGGCGTGCGGCTGCTGCAGCGCTTGCGCGAGAGCGGCGTCGAGACGCATCTGGTCGTGACGCCCGCCGGGGTGCTGAACGCGCACCATGAACTCGGGCTCGACCGAAAGGCGCTGGAAGCGCTGGCCGACCGGTCGTACAACCCCGGCGACGTGGGCGCGGCGATTGCCAGCGGCTCGTTTGCAACCCAGGCAATGGTCGTCGCGCCGTGTTCGATGAAGACCCTGGCGGCGGTGGCGCACGGCCTCTCCGACAACCTGCTCACGCGCGCTGCCGACGTGACGCTCAAGGAACGCCGCCGCCTGCTGCTGATGGTGCGCGAGACGCCGTTCAACCTGGCCCATCTGCGCAACATGACGGCGGTGACGGAAATGGGTGGCGTGATCTTCCCGCCCTTGCCGGCGTTCTACCACCGGCCGAAAAGCATCGACGAACTGATCGACGACTCGGTGGAGCGGGTGCTCGCGCTGCTCGGTGTGGACGCCGCGACGCCGAAGCGTTGGGCGGGGCTGTAGGTCGCAGCGCGTCGGCGCGACTATCCGGCGCGCGGTTTGTCGTCAGGCTTGATGGCCGGCTTGACGTCCAGCTCCCAGCGTTTGCGCGCCGCAAACACGGCCGCCGGATACTCGGGGCGACCCCGGCTGCCGTTGTAACGCCCGAGTGCCAGGAACAGGTCACCCTGCTCGCGGTCGAGGTAGTGGCGCAGGATCACGCAACCAAAGCGCAGGTTGGTCTGCATGTGGAACAGCCGGCTCGAATCGCCGTCGCCGATCACGCGGGCCCAGAACGGCATCACCTGCATCAAGCCGCGCGCGCCGACGCTGGACACCGCGAACTTGCGGAACGCGCTCTCCACCTGCACCAGCCCGAGCACGAGCGACGGCTCCAGGCCGGCGCGCTTGCTCTCGTACCAGAGGGTTTCAAGAAACTCGACCCGCGTCAGGTGCTCGTCCTTGTAGTAGCGCTTCAGGCGCTCGCTCATCGCGCCCAGCCAGCGCAGGAACCTCAGCCGCTCATCCATGGTGTCGAACGCCGGCTTGGGCGGTGCCGCGTTGGCGATCGCCCTGGCGAGCGCGGAGCGCACGGCGTCGGCCAGCGGTTCTTCGATCTGGCCTCCGGCCCATGCGGCACGGGGCCAGAGCGGCAACAAGGCGAGCGCGAACAGCCCGCGTCGCCGCGTGGTCATGCGCTGAACTTGGCCTTCACGAACAGGGCAGCTTCCGCCAGCGCGATCTTTGCAGCTTGTGCGTCACGACGGCCCTGGTACTCGAGCTGGCCTTCCTTGAGGCCACGCTCAGAGATGACAACGCGGTGCGGCACGCCAACCAGCTCCCAGTCGGCGAACATCGCGCCGGGGCGCTCGCCGCGGTCGTCGAGCATCACGTCAAGGCCGAGCCCGACCATCTCGCCGTGCAGCTTGTCGGCAGCGGCCTTGACCTCGGCCGAACGGTCATAGCCGATCGGGCACAGCACCACTTCGAACGGCGCCATCGAGACCGGCCAGCAGATACCGCGCTCGTCGTGGTTCTGCTCAATTGCCGCGCCGAGCAGGCGCGTGATGCCGATGCCGTAGCAGCCCATCTCCATCCACTGCGGCTTGCCGGTCTCGTCGAGGTAGGTGGCGTTCATGGCCTTGGAGTACTTGGTGCCGAGGTAGAACACGTGGCCGACCTCAATCCCGCGCTGGATCGCGAGCACGCCCTGGCCGTCGGGCGACGGGTCGCCAGCCACGACGTTGCGGATGTCGGCCACGACATCGGGTTCGGGCAGGTCGCGGCCCCAGTTGACGCCGGTCAAGTGGAGGTCGGCTTCGTTGGCACCGCAAATGAAGTCTTGCATCGCCGCCACCGTGCGATCGGCGATGACCTTGACCGGCTTGCGCGTACCGACCGGGCCGAGGTAGCCGGGCTTGCAGCCGAAGCGGTCTTCAATCTCGGCCACGGTGGCGAAGCGGAACCCGCCCTTGAGGCCTTCGATCTTGCCGGCCTTGATCTCGTTCAATGAATGGTCGCCGCGAACGAGCAGCAGCCAGACCGTAGTTTGCGCAACATCGCCGGCTTCATTCAGCACATCGGTCGCGAGCACCAGCGACTTCACGGTGGACGTGAGCGGCACGCCCAGCAGCGCGGCCACGTCTTCGCACGTGCTCTTGGCCGGCGTTGGCGTGCGTGTCATGGCTTGCGCCGGCGCAGCGCGCGCCGCGGCCGGTGCCACCGCTTCGGCGAGTTCGATGTTGGCCGCGTAGTCGGAGCTCGGGCAGTAGACGATCGCGTCTTCGCCGGTGTCGGCAATGACCTGGAACTCCTGCGACAGGTCGCCGCCAATGGCGCCCGAGTCGGCAGCCACGGCGCGGTACGTCAGGCCGAGGCGGTCGAAGATCGCACAGTAGGCACGCGACATGACCTCATAGCTCTTTGCGGCAGCGGCCGGGTCACGGTCGAACGAATACGCGTCCTTCATCGTGAATTCGCGCGCACGCATCAGGCCAAAGCGCGGCCGGCGCTCGTCGCGGAACTTGGTCTGGATGTGATAAAAATTCTTCGGCAACTGGCGGTAGCTGCGCAGCTCCTGGCGCGCGATATCGGTGATCACTTCTTCGCTTGTCGGCTGGATCACGAAGTCGCGGTCGTGGCGGTCCTTGATGCGCAGCAATTCGGGCCCGTAGGCCTGGAAGCGGCCGCTGTCCTGCCACAGCTCAGCCGGCTGGACCACAGGCATCAACAGCTCTACGGCACCGGCGCGGTTCATCTCTTCGCGCACGATCGCCTCGACCTTGCGGATCACGCGCAAGCCCATCGGCATGTAGCTGTAGATGCCCGAGCCGAGGCGCTTGATGAAGCCGCCACGCATCATCAACTGGTGGCTTTTGACTTCCGCTTCAGCGGGCGCTTCCTTCAAGGTGGAGATGAAGAACTGGGAAGCTTTCATGGGCGCACGGGGGTCGGCAGGGCGGGCGAACAAGAGGGGGCGACGGGCTGCGAGCGAGCTTGGCAAGGGCACCTTGCGGGAAACCGCCGGGCTTGCAAGCGGTCATGCCGGTGCAATAATTGTTTCAACGAAAAATCTGGGGTTGATTATGCTCGACCGTGAAGGCTTCCGGCCCAACGTCGGCATCGTCCTGCTGAACCAACGGAACCAGGTGTTCTGGGGCAAGCGGCTGCGCACGCACTCGTGGCAATTTCCACAGGGTGGCATCAAGCACGGCGAGACGCCCGAGCAGGCGATGTTCCGCGAGTTGCACGAAGAGGTGGGCCTGCACCAGCAGCACGTTCGCATCATCGCGCGCACCCGCGACTGGCTGCGCTACGAGGTGCCCGACCACTTCATTCGCCGCGACGCGCGCGGCCACTATCGGGGGCAAAAGCAGATCTGGTTTCTGCTCCAGTTGATGGGCCATGACAGCGACCTGAACCTGCGCGCGACCGACCACCCCGAGTTCGACGCCTGGCGCTGGAACGAGTATTGGGTGCCGCTGGAACTGGTGATCGAGTTCAAGCGCAGCGTGTACGAAATGGCGCTCACCGAACTGGCGCGCTTCCTGCCGCGCAACGGCCACCACAACCGCTATCTGCGCGCCGGCATGCGCTCGATGCGGCACGACGACGAAGGGGGCCCGCACCACGGCGATGAGGGCGAGTCGCCTCCGTCCCAAGAGGGGCACTGACCGGCAACCGGTTGAGACCGGCGGCCGAGGCAGTCGCCAGGGGGTCAGCTGGCTTCGTTGCGTGCCACGCAGCCAGGCATCGCTTGCCCGTCAGGCCAGGACCATGTTGTCGCGGTGGATCATCTCGGGCTCGCCGGTGAAGCCGAGCAGGCGCTCGAACTCGCTCGATGGCTTGCGCGCGATCAGCCGCGCTTCCGAACTGGCGTAGTTGGCCAGGCCGCGTGCGACTTCGAGCCCGGCCGTGCTGCGCACCGCGATCACGTCGCCACGGGCGAACTCGCCTTGCACCTCGACCATGCCGATCGGCAGCAGGCTCTTGCCTTCGTCACGCAGCTTGGCGACGGCGCCAGCGTCGATCAGCACCGCACCGCGCATCTGCAAGTGGTCGGCCATCCACTGCTTGCGCGCCGCGAGCTTGGGCGTAACGGCGATCAGCGCGGTACCGATGGCTTCGCCCGCGGCGAGGCGCAGCAGCACGTCGGGCTCGCGGCCCGAGGCGATCACGGTCGAGGCGCCGCTGCTCGCCGCGCGCTTCGCAGCGAGGACCTTGGTCAGCATGCCGCCGCGGCCGAGGCTCGAACCGGCGCCGCCGGCCATGCGCTCGAGCTCGGCCGCGCCGGCTTGCGCTTCGTGGATGAAGCGTGCGCCGGGGTCCTTGCGCGGGTCGGCGGCGTAAAGGCCTCGCTGGTCGGTCAGGATCACCAGCGCGTCGGCTTCGACGAGGTTGGCTACCAGTGCGCCGAGCGTGTCGTTGTCGCCGAACTTGATCTCGTCGTTGACGACGGTGTCATTCTCGTTGATCACCGGCACGACTTTCAAGCCGAGCAAGGTCACCAGGGTCGAGCGCGCGTTGAGGTACCGCTCGCGATCGGCCAGGTCGGCGTGGGTCAGCAGCACCTGGGCGCTGCGCAGGCCGTGGGCGCGCAACTGCGTTTCGTACATCTGCGCCAGGCCCATCTGACCGACGGCGGCAGCGGCCTGCAGTTCGTGTATCTCGCGCGGCCGGGTCGCCCAGCCGAGGCGCTTCATGCCCTCGGCGATGGCGCCGCTGGAGACCATCACGACTTCGCGGCCCTGCCCGGCCAGCACGGCCAGCTGACGGCACCAGTGGCCGATTGCCACCGCGTCAAGGCCGCGTCCCTCGTCGGTCACGAGGCTGGAGCCGACCTTGACGACAACGCGGCGCGCGTTGACGAGTACCTCAGTCATGAGCGACGCCAGCGGCTGATTGTTCCCCGCCATCGGGGAAGCGCGGATCGGCCAGCTCGACCGCCGGGTTGCGCATCGTCGACACGTGCTGGTAGATCGCTCGGATCAACGGCTCGCAGCCTTCGCGCGTGAGCGCCGAAATCTGGAACACCGGGCCTTTCCACTTGAAGCGCTTGACGAAATCCTTGACACGTTTTTCGCGCTCTTCGACCGGCACCATGTCCATCTTGTTGAGAAC
>JANOVJ010000143.1:0-10992 GCA_031417295.1 bacterium
CGCGGCCGAGTGGATCCTCGAACTCGACCGCGGCCGCGGCATTCCGTACAAGGGCAACTACAGCAACTGGCTGGAGCAGAAGGAAGGCCGCCTGGAGCAGGAGCAGAAGACCGAAGACGCTCGTACCAAGGCGATGAAGAAGGAGCTCGAGTGGGTGCGCTCGAATCCGAAGGGCCGCCAGGCCAAGAGCAAGGCGCGCCTCGCCCGCTTCGAGGAACTGTCGGATGTCGACTACCAGAAGCGCAACGAGACCAACGAGATCTTCATCCCGGTCGGCGAGCGGCTCGGCCATGAGGTGATCGAGTTCACCAACGTCAGCAAGAGCTTCGGCGACCGGCTGCTGATCGACGAGCTGAGTTTTCGCGTGCCGGCCGGTGCGATCGTCGGCATCATCGGCCCGAACGGCGCCGGCAAGTCGACGCTGTTCCGCATGCTCAACGGCAAGGAGAAGGCCGACAGCGGCGAAGTCAAGATCGGCCCGACGGTGCGGATGGCCTTCGTCGATCAGAGCCGCGATGAATTGCAGAGCGACAAGACGGTGTGGCAAGACGTGTCGGGCGGGCTCGACAACATCGTCGTCGGCAAGTTCGTGATGCCCAGCCGGGCCTACATCGGGCGCTTCAACTTCAAGGGCAACGACCAGCAGAAGCTGGTGGGCAACCTGTCGGGCGGCGAGCGCGGCCGGCTGCACCTGGCCAAGACGCTGGCGCAGGGCGGCAACATGCTGCTGCTCGACGAGCCGAGCAACGACCTCGACGTGGAAACATTGCGCGCGCTCGAAGATGCGCTGCTCGAGTTCGCCGGATCGATCATGGTGATCAGCCACGACCGCTGGTTCCTCGACCGCATCGCGACGCACATCCTCGCGGCCGAAGGCGATTCGAAGTGGGTCTTCTTCGACGGCAACTACCAGGAGTACGAGGCCGACAAGAAGAAGCGCCTTGGTGAAGAAGGCGCCAAGCCGCACCGGCTGCGGTTCAAGCCGATCCGCTGAAAAGCGGGCGGATCCAGCCGCTTCCCGTTCGACTCGAAGGGCTTCTCGCCGATGACATGGCGACGCAGGGCGCTTAGCATCGAAACGTTCGCCGTTGCGGCTTGGCCACCCCGCGCCGCGCCGGACTTGCGGCCCTTCCACCGTTGCCTTGCCGGCCCTGCACCATGCCCATGTCGTTCGCGCTGCGGCGCTGTCTTTCTGCACTTGTCGCGCTGGGCCTCGCCGGTTGCTCGACGGCGCCATCGGCGCCCCCGGCCGCGTCGCTGAGCGGCCCCGCTGCGACTGCCGCGGCTCCGACGCCGCCCGTGGCTGGCGCGTCGGCTCCGACGCCGCGTCCGGCGGCGGTGCCGGTGACCTTGGTCGCACCCACCGGCGCGCTGCGGCCGTTCGCCGAAGTCGTGAAAGACGCCAAGCGCAGCGACGGCCTGTTCACGCTCTGGCAGAAGGACGACAAGGTCTGGCTCGAGCTCAAGCCCGAAGACCTGAACCAGCCGTTCTTCCTCTCGCCCAAGACCAAGACCGGCATCGGCGAGAACTTCTTCTTCGGCGGCCTGCTCGGCTACGAAGACGGGGTGATCGAGTTCCGCCGCATCCACAACCTGCTGCAGGTGGTTTGGGTCAACACCGAGTTCGTTGCCAAGGCTGGCACGCCCGAAGCACGCGCGGTGGCTGCGGCGTTCTCGCCCAGCCTGCTCGCCAGCACGGCGGTGCTGAGCCTGCCGCACCCAGAGCGCAAGTCGATCCTCGTCGAGGCCAATTCGATCTTCGTGGCTGACTTGCTCGGCACCGCCACGCAGCTCCAGCGCACCTATCGCCAGGGCTACAGCTTCGACACCCGCAACTCGGCCATCACCGCGCTGCGCAACACGCCCGAGGTGACCGTGGTCGAGGTGCTGAGCCACTTTGCCGCTGGCTCGATCGCGGTGCCGCAGCCGGGCACGCCGCCCGGCGCGCCGGTGCCCAGCGTGCCGCGCGCGCTGCCCGACGCGCGCAGCCTGTTCATCACGCTGCATTACTCGCTGGCCAAGCTGCCGCCGCAACCGATGCAGCCGCGTCCGGCCGACGCGCGCATCGGCCACTTCACCACCGCCGTCGTCGACTTCAGCGACGACCTGGCGCGCAACCCGCGGCAGCGCTTCGTCAACCGCTGGCGGCTGGAACAGAAGGAAACGAAAGACCCAGCGGCCGAGTTGTCGGAACCCGTCAAGCCCATCACCTTCTGGCTCGACCGGACCATTCCCCTCAAGTACCGCGCGGCCGTCACCGCGGGCGCGCTGGAGTGGAACAAGGCGTTCGAGAAGATCGGCTTCAAGGACGCGATCCGCGTCGAGCAGCAGCCCGACGATGCCGACTTCGACACCCTCGATTTCGGCCGCGCCTCGATCCGCTGGATGACCAATGCGCGGCCCTCGTTCGGTGGCATCGGGCAAAGCCATGTCGATCCGCGCACGGGCGAAATCCTGCACTCGGGCATCAGCATCGAAAGCCTCGATTCGCGCAACGTGCGCTCGGTGCGCTCGCAGATTCTTTCGCCGGCCTTGGCCGTGTTCGCGCCCGAAGCCGGCGTGGCGGCTTCCCCACCCCACGGCGCACCCGGCCATGAATGCAGCTTTGCCGAAGCCGCCGCCGAACAGCTCGGCTACGCGCTCGAACTGATGGACGTGCGCGGTGAGATCGACCCCGCCAGCCCCGAAGCGCAGCGCTTTGTCGAAGACTATGTGCGCCAGGTGACGATGCACGAGGTCGGCCACACGCTGGGCCTGCGCCACAACTTCCGCGCCTCGCGGGCCTACACGCTGGCGCAACTGGCCGACCCGGTATTTACCGCCGCCAACGGCACCACCGCGTCGGTGATGGAGTACATGCCGATCAACCTGAACGCGCCGGGCGAGCGCGTCGCGCTGTACGGCACGCCGTTCAACACCGCGCTCGGGCCCTACGACTACTGGGCCATCGAGTACGCCTACCGGCCGTTCGCGGCGGCGGACGAAGCGGCTGGGTTGGCACGCATCGCCGGCCGCAGCGCCGAGCCGCTGCTGGCGTTCGGTACTGACGAGGACTACAGCCTCGGCCTCGACCCCGAAACGCTGCAGCTCGACCTGAGCGACGACGTGGTTGGCTTCGCGCGCAAGCGCATCGCGATCGCCCAAGACATGCTGCGCCGGCAGGAATACCGCACGCCGCGCCCGGAGCAGGGCTACGTGGTGCTGCGCCGCTCGGTGCTCTACGCGGTCAGTGATGTCGGCCGGGCCAGCGGCATGCTGGTGCGCCAGATCGGCGGCGTGCGCACCGTGCGCGACGCGCCGGGCAGCGGCCGCGACCCCTTGCAGCCGGTGCCCGCCGCGCAGCAGCGCGAGGCGCTCGGCGTCATCACCGGCAGCCTGCTCGCCGCCGACAGCCTGCGCGTCTCGCCGGCCCTGCAACGCCGCCTCGCGCCCGACTTCCTGGCCCGGCGCGACGCACTCGCGCAAGGCGACGGCGGCGTCGGCACCGACTTCTCGCTGGCCGCACAGCTGCTGGAAATGCAGCGCGGCGTGCTCGGCGCACTGATGAGTGACACCATGGCGGCGCGGCTGCTCGACGGCGCCGAGAAATCGGGCCTCGGCGCTGAGGCCGCGCTGTCGTTGACCGAGCTCTACGCCAGCCTGACGAAGGCGGTCTGGAGCGAGCTCGCCATGGGTGGCGACATCGCGCCGCTGCGGCGCGAACTGCAACGTGAGCATGTCAACCGCGTCGCCGGCCTGCTGCTGCGCCCGCAGGCGCTGAGCCGTGCCGACGCGCGCGGCCTGCTGCGGGTGCAGGCCAGGCAGCTTTCGGCGCAACTCGATGCGGCGTCGCGCCGCAGGGGGCTGAGCGCGGAGGTGCAGGCGCACCTGAAGGACAGCGCCGACACCCTGAGCCAGGCGCTCTCGGCCCGGCTGCTGCGCGCCGGCACCTGAATTCAGGGCGTGGCCGCGAGCGGCCAGCGATGAAGCTGCGGTTGGCCTGCCCCGCGACGATCGGCGCCCGGGTCGCGGGCTCAGGCGCTGCGGCCTGGCGTGCTTCGCCCCCGCCAAACCGCCGCCTGTCGCAGCCCCAGGCCGGCAGGCTGTTCAACCGCGCTGGTGGCGGCTATCGTGCCGACGCATGAGTCCTGCCGCTTCGCCTCCGCCTCCGCCTTTGTCCCCGCTCACCCGCTGGGCCGCCGCGCTCACTGGCCGCCGCGTGCTGCTCGTGCTCGCGCTCAGCCTGCTCGCAGCGATCGTGCTGAACCCGGTTTTCATCACCCCATTTACGCTGCTGCTTGGGCGCACGATGTTCGTCGGCATGGCCTTGCTCTTGGCCTTCAGCGCCGTCGGCCACTGGCGCCAGACCTGGCTGCCGCGGTGGCTGGCGCAGGTGCTGGCCGTGGTGCTGGTGGCGCCGCTGGCCACCTTCGGGATCTATCTGTTGTCGGTTGACGGCGACGTCGTCGCGCTGTTGCAGCACGAGGGCCGCGTCTCGGGCATCGCGTCGATCTCGATCACGGCGCTGGTGGTCGGCCTGGTGGTCGCGCTCGGCGCGCTGTACCGCGAGCGCGACGCGCAGGCGCGGGCCGACAGCCTTCAATTCGCGCTGGAGAAAGAGACGCTCGAATGCCAGGCGCTCGACGCGCGCCTGAACCTGCTGCACGCGCAGATCGAGCCGCACTTCCTGTTCAACACGCTGGCCAACGTGCAGGCGCTGGTCGAGTCGGGCTCCGACCGCGCGGCGCCGGTGCTGCGCCACCTGATCGCCTATCTGCGCGCTGCGATGCCGCGCCTGAACGATGCCGACGCGACACTGGCCAGCGAAGTACAGCTCGCTCGCGCCTACCTTGAACTGATGCACCTGCGCATGCCCGACCGGCTGCAATTCGAGATCGCGCTGGCGCCGGGCCTCGAGGGCCTGCGCTTCCCGACCATGGCGTTGTTGACGCTGGTGGAAAACGCCGTGTCGCACGGCATCGACCCAAGCGAGGAGGGCGGGCGCATCGACGTCGGTGGCCGTCGCGACGCTGCGACCGGGCGCGTCACGCTGTGGGTTGCCGACACCGGCACGGGGCTGTCCGAAACCGCCGCGCCCGGCACCGGCCTGGCCAACCTGCGGGCCCGCCTGCAGGCCTTCTACGGTGACGCTGCACGGCTCGATCTGATCGAAGTCGTGCCGCACGGCTTGCGCGCCGAGATGGTGTTCACGCCACTTTCAGAATCGCTGTCATGAGCCCCCCGACTGGATTGATCGCCGATGACGAGCCGCTGCTGCGCGACAGCCTGCGCAGCCACCTGTCGCGGCTCTGGCCCGAGCTGCGGATCGTGGCCGAAGCGCGCAACGGCCGCGAGGCGGTGGCGCTGTTCGACACCCACCTGCCGCAGGTCGTGTTCCTCGACGTGCACATGCCGGGCCAAAACGGCATCGAGGCGGCGCGCTCGGTGGCGCGGCGGGCGCAGATCGTGTTCGTCACCGCCTACGAGCAGTACGCGGTGCAGGCGTTCGAGCACGGCGCGATCGACTACCTCGTCAAGCCGATCGACCCGGCGCGCCTGGCCGACACGGTGCAGCGCCTGAAGGCGCGCCTGGCACGCGCCGCCGAGCCGCTGCCCGGCACCGAGGCGGTGCTCGAAAGCATCGCCGACGAGTTGCGCCGCCGCGCCGCGCCGCGCGCCTTTCTGCAATGGATCAAGGCGTCGGTGGGGCCCACGCTGCGCCTGATTCCGGTCGAGCAGGTGGCCTTCCTGCGCTCCGACGAGAAGTACACGCTGGTCGCCTGGGACGGTGGCGAGGCGCTGATCCGCAAGACGATCCGCGAACTTGCCGATGAGCTCGACCCGGAGCGATTTGCGCAGATCCACCGCTCGGTGATCGTCAACCTGCACCGCGTGAGCCAGGTCACGCGCAGCCTGAACGAAACCGCCGACGTGCACCTGACGGGGCGCAGCGAGGTGCTGCCCGTCAGCCGCAGCTTCCTGCACCTGTTCCGGCAGATGTAGGCGCGGCGCCGGGGCTCAGCGAACCGCCACCTTGACCGAAGCGGCATCCGCCAGCGCGAGCGGCGTGGCCGGCCGTTCGCGGGCGGCGGTGATCACCACCCGTTCGAGTTGCACCACGGGCACGGCGCGCCGGCTTTGCAGCGCGTCGGCAGCGAATGCGACGAGGGCTGCGGTGAGCAGCAGGAAGGTCAGCGCGGGCATCAGCAGGCGGTCGAACATGAGGGGCTCCTGGGGGTTGGCTTCGGTGGCGTTGAAGCGAACTCTAGGAGCCGGCCTGCGGGCTGAAAAGGCGATTCCGACAGGCTGCGGAAATCGCGCGACAAACTGCGCAGCCAGCCGATGACCGGGCCGCGCGCGGCGGTCCGCGTCACGCTGAAAATCAAGCCAGGTGCTTCGGCGCCTTCCACAGCCAGGCCGCGCCGCGCACGCCTGACGAATCGCCGTGCAGGCTCTTCACCAGCCGCGTGCGCAGCGGCTGCTCGGCGCCGGCCGAGAACACGTGCTGTGGCCACAGCCGCGGCACTTCGGCGTACAGCCGCTCGATCTGCGACACGCCGCCGCCGAGCACGATCACGTCGGGATCGACGAGGTTGATCACCGTGGCCAGTGCCCGCGCAAGCCGCGCTTCGTAGCGTTGCAGGCTGGCGGTGCAGGCGGCGTCGCCGCTCACCGCGCCGCGTGAAATCTCCAGCGCGGTCAGCGCCTCGCCGCCATGCGCCGCGTGGTCGCGGGCCAGGCCGGGGCCGCTGAGCCAGGTCTCGACGCAGCCGGTCTTGCCGCAGTAGCACGCCACGGCGCGCGCGCTGTCGGTGTCGGGCTCGGTTCCGGGCAGCGGGTTGTGGCCCCATTCGCCGGCCAGGCCGTTGGCGCCGGCCAGCAACTCGCCGCGCACCACCCAGCCGCCGCCAACCCCGGTGCCCAGGATCACCGCGAACACCACCTCGGCGCCTGCGCCCGCGCCGTCAACGGCTTCCGACAGGGCCAGGCAGTTGGCGTCGTTGGCCAGGCGCACCGGGCGCGCGAGCAGTGCCTGCAGGTCTCGCTGAAGCGGCTGGCCGTTGAGGCAGGTCGAGTTGGCGTTGCGGATCAGCCCGGCCGCCGTCGCGCTGCCCGGCGTGCCCACGCCAATGCGCGGCGCGACGAGGCCGGTCTCGCGCTCGGCCTGCGCCACCAACCCGGCCACGGTGGCGAGCGTGGCGCGGTAGTCGCCGTGCGGTGTGGCGATGCGTTGGCGCCAACGCTGCTGGCCGTCGCCATCGAGCAGCAGCGCCTCGATCTTCGTGCCGCCAAGATCGACGCCGATAGCCGGCGCTGTGAGGGCCACGGGCGCTGTCACAGCGCTTGCGTGCGCTCGATCAACCAGGCCAGCGCCTCGCCTTCGACGCGCGGCGCCAGGCGACGCCGCACTTCGGCGTGGTAAGTGTTCAGCCAGGCCACTTCGTCGTCGCGCAGCAGGCTGCGCGCGATGCAGCGGGTGTCGATCGGGCACAGCGTCAGCGTCTCGAAGGCCAGGAACTCGCCGAACTCGTTGCCGGATTCGGTCAAGGGGGCGGGCACATTCAACACCAGGTTCTCGATCCGTATGCCCCATTGGCCGGGGCGGTAAAGGCCGGGTTCGATCGAGGTGATCATCCCCGGCTCCATCGCCATGTGCGCATCGGGCACGGCCTTGCTGATCGATTGCGGGCCTTCGTGCACGTTGAGAAAGTAGCCCACGCCGTGGCCGGTGCCGTGGCCGTAGTCGAGGCTCTCGGCCCACAGCGGCGCGCGGGCGAGGGCGTCGAGCATGGGCGAGAGCGTGCCGCGCGGAAAGCGCGCGCGGCTCAGCGCCAGCGTGCCCTTGAGCACCCACGTGTAGTCGCGCTTCATCGCCTCGCTCACGTTGCCGATCGGCCAGACGCGGGTGATGTCGGTCGTGCCGCCAAGGTACTGGCCGCCGGAGTCGATCAGCAGCAGGCCGTCGCCTTCAATCACCGCGTGGGATTCGGGCGTGGCGTGGTAATGCGGCATCGCGCCGTTGGCGTTGAAGCCGGCAATGGTGCCGAAGCTGGTGCCGCGCAAGTCGGGCTGGCGCGCGCGGGCGGCGCTCAGGTGTTCATCGACCGTCAGCTCGGTGAGGCGCTCGCCGCGCGCGAGTGCCTGCTCGAACCAGGCGTAGAACGCGCACATCGCGGCGCCGTCTTGTTCCATCGCCTCGCGCACATGGGCCGCCTCCAGGTCGGACTTGCGGCTCTTCGCGAGCGTGCTCGGGTTGATGGCTTCGACCACGCGCACCGCCGCCGGCACCTGCTCGCGCAGGCCGAGCGTGATGCGCTTCGGGTCGATCAGCAGCGTGGCGGTGGCCGGCAGCGCGGCCAGCGCGGCAGCGGCCTGCGCATACGGCGCGAGCTGCACGCCGTCGGCGGCCAGGCGGGCGCGCAAGGCGGCGTCGATCTTGCCGTCGCCAACGAACAGCGTGACGGAATCAACGCCGACCAGCGCGTGCGCCAGGAAGACCGGGTTGTAGCTCACGTCGGCGCCGCGCAGGTTGAGCAGCCAGGCGATGTCGTCGAGCGTCGCAATGAAGTGCTGTGTCGCGCCGTGCGCTGCCATCGCGTCGCGCAGCTGCGCCAGCTTGGCCGCGCGGGCCTGTGGCGCATGCGGCGCGAGGTGCTCGAACACCGGCGCGGCGGGCAGGGCGGGGCGGTCGGGCCAGGCTTCGGCGAACAGGTCGAGGTCGGTGCGCAGCGTCACGCCCGCGGCATCGAGTGCCCCACGCAGCGCTTGTGCCGCGGCCAGGCCGATCACCTGGCCATCGACGGCCACCGCCTGCCCGGGGGGCACTTCACGGGCCAGCCACGTGACATGCTCCGGCGAGGTGCCGGAGCCGATCTTCACCAGCGCGATGCTGCTGCCGGCCAGCTCGGCCTCGGCTTGCGTCCAGTAGCGGCTGTCGGCAAACAGCGCCGCCTGCGTGCGGGTGACGACCAGCGTGCCCATCGAGCCGGTGAAGCCCGACAGCCACTGTCGCGCCTGCCAGCGCGCGGGCAGGTATTCCGACAAGTGCGGGTCGCTCGACGGCACGAGCACGGCGTCGAGGCCGTGGTGTTGCAGGGCTTCGCGAACGTGGGCTAGGCGAAGGCGAATGGGCGAGGTGCGGGTATCCATCGTGGGGGCCTTTTCAGGTGCCGGCGCGCCGTGCAGGCTGGCCGAGAGACCTCGATTCTAGAAGTCGGGCAGGTCGTGGGCCAGGGGCCACAATACCGTCAATCCCCATTGACAGATCGCTGTGTACGCTTATATTGACACTCGGCACAAGAGACCCACGTGCGGGTTCAGCACGGTCGAGATAGTGCTTCACTGAAGGAGGCGAAGTATGGAGAGTGATCCCAACAGAGTCTGGCCTACCGGCCTGACGATCCCCGAGTCGGAGGAATTGCACAAGCACGTGATCGACGGCGCGCGCGTGTTTTTCGTGATTTCGCTGTTCGCGCATTTGCTGGCGTACATCTATTCACCGTGGCTTCACTGAAGGGGACCCCACATGAACCAAGGTAGGATTTGGTGCGTTGTGAATCCCACGGTCGGCTTGCCCTTGTTCCTGGGCAGCGTGGCTGTGACTTCACTGATCGTTCACTACTCGGTGTTGTCCAACACCACGTGGTTCTCGCACTACTGGCAGGGCGGCGCAAAGGCCAAGACGGCTTTGGTCGAGGAAACGCCCCGGGCAGTTGCGGCGAACACCGCGAATGGCTTTGTCATCACCGTCTCGCCGGTGGCCGGAACGGCCCCCAAGGCCGATACGTCGTTCGTGATCACCGTGTCGCCTGAGGCCGCCAAGGTCAGCCAGGCCGATGCGGCCAGCCCGCCAGAACAGCTGGCGCTCGCCGGCACGAACGCGAAGTAAAACACCGCTTCATGTTCGTCGGTTGTTGCTGAGGGCCGGGAGCCAGCATCCCGGCCACTCTTTTCCAGCCCCCCGTGGCGTTGCCAAGCGCATGAACCGAATCAGCCAGCGGGTGATGAGAACGTGGGCCGGTCTGGGCACGAACTTCCTTCCGTTTGCAGACGTGGCAACGCCCGATCTGCCGCTGTCCAGGCTGTTGCGCCTGTCCCTGTTTCAAGTCTCGGTCGGCATGTCGCTGGTGCTGCTGGTGGGCACGCTGAACCGGGTGATGATCGTCGAGCTCGACGTGCCGGCCTCGCTGGTCGCGATCATGATCTCGCTGCCGCTGGTGTTCGCGCCGTTCCGGGCACTCATCGGCTTTCGCTCCGACACCCACCGCTCCGCACTCGGCTGGAAGCGGGTGCCGTTCATCTACCGCGGCACCATGTGCCAGTTCGGCGGCCTGGCCTTCATGCCGTTTGCGCTGCTGGTGCTGTCCGGTGGCGGCAATGCGCGCGACGTGCCGTTGTGGATCGGCCAGATGGCCGCCGCCCTGTCGTTCCTGCTCGTCGGCGCCGGCTTGCACACCACGCAGACGGCCGGCCTGGCGCTGGCCACCGATCTGGCGGCCCCCGAATCGCAACCCAAGGTCGTGGGCCTGATGTACGTGATGCTGCTGCTGGGCACGATCGCCAGCGCGCTGATCTTTGGCGCCCTGCTTGCCGAGTTCTCGCCCGGCCGCCTGATCCAGGTGATCCAGGGCGCGGCCGTCGTGACCATCGTGCTCAACGCCATTGCGTTGTGGAAGCAGGAGACCCGCGGCAGCCCGCGCGCGGCCCCGCCGAATGCCGTGGACCCGACGTTTCGCGAATCGTGGGACCACTTCAACCGCGGCGGCCATGCCTCGCGCAGGCTCGTCACGGTGGGCCTCGGCACGATGGCCTTCGGCATGCAGGATGTGCTGCTCGAACCCTATGGCGGCCAGGTGCTGCAACTGTCGGTCGGCGACACCACCAACCTGACCGCGCTGATGGCCGTGGGCGGGCAGCTCGGGTTCGCCCTCGCGTCGCGGGGGCTGAGCCGGGGCGCCGACCCGTTTCGGAAGGCGCTCTATGGTGCACTGGTCGGCGTCCCGGCGTTTGTGG
>JANOVJ010000144.1:0-3462 GCA_031417295.1 bacterium
CACATGGCGCTCGTTGACGTCGAGCTTGCGCTGGTTGAACTTGAAGGCCGAGATGCCGCCCGGGTTCACCACCTTCACGCCCATCGCCTTGCTGGCGTGGAGGGTCCACGCGGTGTAGTCGCGGATCTGCGCGAAGTTGCGCGCGCTCGGCCCGCCTTCGGCCAGCAGTTGCAGGAACAGCTCGTCGTTGCCGAGCATCACGTAGGCGCCGTGGTCGAGGATGGGCACGTCGCCCATTTCCATGTGCGCGTGGCGCGCGTTGCTGGCCACCATCGCCGGCTCGAAGGCAGCCGTGTAGCCCATTTCGACGTAGCGGTAGCCGGTGGCCAACGTGCCCGGCGCACAGGTGCCGCAGGAGGCGACCTCCAGCGGGTTCGCCGGCAGCGCGATCGGGTTCACGCCGTCGCGGTGGTCTTCGGCCATCAGCATGCGCGCGAGGTTGACCTTGCCGCCACCGATGTGGGTGTGCATGTCGATGCCGCCGGCCATCACGACGCAGCCGCTGGCGTCGATCTCGTCGTCGAAGGTTTCGCCTTCTAGCGGCAGCACGATGCGGCCGTCGCGCACGGCCACGTCGCGCCGCTCGCCGGTTGCATGGTTGGCGGGGTCGATCACCAGACCGCCGCGGAGCGCGAAGCTTTTCATGCTGCCGCCTCCGCGCGCGTGGGCAGCGCCGCCACGATGCGCGCCAGCACGTCGGCCGCCGTCGGCAAACGGTCGCGATACAAGGCAGCCAGCGGCATCAGCACCGTGCCATCGGTGCGGAACAGGTGGCCGGCACTGCCGATGCCGGGCGTGGCCACCGGGATGAACACCGTCGGCGTGCCTTCGCGACGGCTCACCGCTGCGAGCGCCGGAACGCCGAGCAGGACCATCGGCAGCCGGTTCGGCGGCGGCGCCGGTTCGGCCTCGAAGCATTGCAGCCAGAGCAGCGCATCGACGGCGCAGGCGCCTTGCGCCAGCAGCCGCGTCGCGTCGAACAGCAGCGGCTCGTGCTCGAGCCCGCGCGGCCCGGCGCGCGAGCGCAGCGGCAGGCCCGATAGCCAGGTGAACACCTGGTTCACCGTGGCCGCGCCGTTGCCGCCACCGACCCACAGCGCCGCGGCACGCGTCGTGCGGTTCAGGCTGCCGACCACCCGGTGCACCGCCTCGACGATCAGCGCACCGTGGGCCGGCAAGCGCGCGGGTGCGCCCGCCAGCACGGCATAGCGGGCCGCGTGCAGACGTTGCGCCAGCGCTCGCAGCGCTTCGGGCGCGGCCAGCAGCGTGGGCCCGGCAACGAGGGCGGACAACAGCGCCAGCGTGTCGAACAAGCTGCCGACCAGCGGCAGGGCCTCGACACTCACGCCGCCCTGCCCTGCCCAAGCCGCGAGCGTGGCTTCGTCGCCCGGTGCCGGCCCGAGCACGACCACATGTCGCTGTGGCACCTGCGCGTCGCCGATGCCGCAGCGCTGGCCGATCAAGGGCGCCACGTCGGTCGGCAGGCCGCCAACGAAGACGATCAGGTCAGCGCGGGTGCGCACTTCGGCCAGCGTGGTCGTGAACTGGCCGCGGTCTTGCAGCGCGCGCAGGCCGTGCATCAGCGCGTCGCCAGCCCCGGCGTCGCAGATCGCGCCGGTCGCGCAGGCCAGCGGGTACAGCGCACGCGCGCCGGCCACATCGGTGCCGAGGCCGCCGAACAGCGGCTGTCGGCTGGCGGCCAGCAACTTCGCAGCGGCTGCGACTGCCGTTTCCAGATCGCAAGGCTGGCCGTCGATTTTCGGGCTGGCGCCGGAGGGCTGTGCGGTGAACTGCGCCAGGCCGCGGCTCGCGCGCGCGCAGCTGCCGCCTTGGAGCGCCAGCGGCGCGTTGCCGGCGCCGAGCGCCACGTCAAGGTGGTCGCACGCCAGCGGGCAGAACGGGCAGGTCCAGGGGCTGCGGGCGGCGGGCGGGGCCGCAGAGGTGTCGGTCATGGGGCTCCAGGACGCAAGCGATGTGCCACGGCGGTGCGCCTTCCCGCCCCTCGCGGCAGCGGCGCGGCGGCCATCAGATGTGAAACACTGTGTGGCGGCGTCTGTTGCATATGTGGCGCCCGTTGGTCCGTGGCGGTGGCCGATTGCGGCGCATTGGCGTTGGCACGAATCGTGAGGCAACAGACGCCATGCCGCTCCGACCCCACCCCGGTTTTCTTCAGGCGTGCACGCGGGCGAGCCGGCCGTCGTGCAACGCGCTGGCCACCAGCCAGGCCCCGGCGCCTGCGTCGCGGGCGCGAGCGAGGTCGGCCTGGTTGCGGATGCCGCCGGCGCCGACGATGAAGCTGGCCGGTGATTTGAGGCGCACATCGGCCAGCGTTTCCAGGTCGGGGCCGGCGTCGGAGCCAACGCGCTCCAAGGTCATCACGATCACCCGCTTCGGCCACAGGGCCGGCGCGTCCCAGCAGCCTGCGGTGTCGAGGCGCTGGCCGTCGCGGCGGTCGAGCGAGAGCACGCCTTCGGCGGCTTGGGCCGTGGCGCCAGCCGCCCCATTCCCGCCAGCAAAGCAACGCTCGAGCTCGGCCCGCGACGCCAGCGATTCGCTGCCAAACACCGGCACGACGCGCTGGCCGGCAGCACCGAACCCGCCCCGCAGCACCGCAGCTTCGGGCGCGCTCGCAAAGCCGGCGTCGAGCCACAACTCCAGTTCGGGCAAGGCCTGCAGCAGTGATCGCAACACCGCCACCTGGGCCGGCTTGCCGAGCAGCGCATCAAGGTCGGCCACATACAGTTGGCGGGTGGCGCAGTGCTCGCACAGCAGCCTTGCCACCGTCAACGGGTCGCTGCTGGCGCACAGCGGCGACTCGATCGGTTGATAAGCCTCTCGATTGCCGCGCACCGCACGCACCACCTGGCCCAGCATGAGGTCGATCACAGGGATGAGTTTCATGTCAGTGCCGCCCGGCCGTCCGAAGGCGCTGACGCGCCCCTCGGGGGCAGCGAACGAAGTGAGCTTGGGGCAGTTTCATCCTGTCGAGCAGGCGGGTGAGCCGGCAACCCGGCAAGGCAAGGCAAGGCGATGAAGCGCATTTTCGTCTACGAAACCTTGAGCGGTGGCGGGCAGGCGGCTGAGGATGGGGCCGAGCTTGCCGGCGACGGGCTGTTCGCAGCCGGCCTTGCGATGCGCGATGCGATGGTTGCCGACCTGCTTCTCCTCGACGATTATCAGGTGTCGGTCGCCACCTGCAGCCGTGCGGCGCCGGTGCCCGCGCCGGCCCGACCGATCGAGCCGCGCGCGGGCGAGCCTGCGATCGACTTCGTGGCCCGGCAAAGCGACGCGCACCACCTGGTGTGGGTCGTTGCGCCAGAGACCGAGGGTGTACTGGCGCAGTTGCAACGCGCCGTCGACCCTGCGCGCTGGCTGGGTTGCGACGGGCCGGCCATCGCGCTCGCCTCGGGCAAGCGCAGCACGCTGTTGCACCTGGCCGAAGCCGGCATCGCCACGCCACTG
>JANOVJ010000145.1:0-8809 GCA_031417295.1 bacterium
GCCAAGGTGCCGGTTTATGGCACGTCGTTGCCGCTCAGCGATGTGGCGTCGGTGGTGGAGGACAACCAGCCGCTGATCGGTGACGCGCTGTTGAAGGACGGTGCCACCGGGCTGATGCTGGTGGTCGAGAAGTTTCCCGGCGCCAATACCTCGGAGGTGACCCGCGGCGTCGAGGCCGCGCTGCGCGAGCTGAGCCCGGGCATGAAGGGCATCCAGGTCGACACCACGATCTACCGGCCCGCGGGCTTCATCGAGCGTGCGACCAAGAACCTCGCCACCGGGCTGGTCATCGCTTACCTGCTGGTGATCGTCGCTCTGGGTGCGCTGCTGGGCAGTTGGCGGGCGGCGCTGGTCGGGGCGCTGGTGATCCCGTCGTCGGTGCTGGCCGCCGCCTGGGTGTTGCAGTTGCGGGGCGAGAACATCGACATGATGGTCATCGCCGGCATCATGCTCGCGGTGGCGGTGATCGTGGACGACGCGGTCATCGATATCGACAACATCGCGCGCCGGTTGCGCCAGGCGCGCTCCGAGGGCAGTGACCAGACATCGCTCGGCATCATCGCCCGAGCCGCGGTCGAAGTCCGGGGGCCGATGTTTTTTGCGACGACGATCATCGTGCTCGCGGTGGTTCCGGTGCTGTTCATGCGCGGGCAGTCGGCGGCTTTCTTCCAGCCGCTGATCTGGTCCTACATCCTGGGTGTGCTCGCCTCCCTGGCGGTCGCGCTGACCTTGACGCCGGCGCTCGGCCTGCTGTTGCTGGCCAACGCGCCCTTGCCCGAGCGCGGCAGCTCGCCGCTGATGGGTTGGCTGCAAGCGAGCTCGCAGCGGGTGCTCGGCGGCGCGATCCGCCGGCCGCTGCCGGTCCTCGCCCTGGCCGCCGTGAGCACGGTCATCGGGGCGCTGGTCTGGTCCGATTCTGAGCGGTCGCTGGTGCCCAGCTTCAAGGAGACCGATGTGGTGGTCCGGTTCGACGGCGCCACCGGCGCGTCGTTGCCGGCAATGAACCGGGTGACCGCGTCGGTCATGAACGACTTGCGGGGAATCCCGGGCGTGCGCAACGTGGCGGCACAAGTCGGGCGCGCGGTGCTTTTCCATGAAGTCTCCGACGTCAATGCCGCCGAAGTCTGGGTCAGCATCGACCCGCAGGCCGACTACGAGGTGACGCTGGAGGCCATGCGAACCGCGGTTGCCGCCTATCCCGGCATCAAGGCCGAGGTCAACACCTTTCTCTCGAAGAAGATGAGGGAGACCCTGACCGGAGAAGACGAGACCGTCAGCGTGCGCGTCTACGGCCATGACCAGGACATCATCCGAGCCAAGGCCGAGGAGATTCGCGAACTGCTGTCGAAGATCGAAGGCATCGAGAATCCGCAGGTCGAGGCGCAGGCCGAGAAAACGACGATCGAGGTCAAGGTCGATCTCGCCAAGGCCAGCGGCCACGGCCTCAAGCCCGGCGACGTGCGCCGCGCAGCTTCATCGCTGGTGTCGGGCATCACCGTCGGTGCGCTGTTCCAGGACCAGAAAGTGTTCGACGTCGTGGTGCTCGGCAGCCCGGCCATTCGCGCCAACCTGAGCGACATGCGCAACCTGATGATCGACAAGTCGAGCGGAGGCCAGGTGCGGCTGGCCGACGTTGCCGACGTGCGCACCGTGGCCTCGCCGGGCGTGATCCGGCGCCAGGGCGTCTCGCGGCGGATCGACATCGAAGCCGGCGTCAAAGGGGAAGACGTCGCCGAGGTCTCGGACGAGGTCGCGCGCCGGATCAAGGAAGTGGCCTTTCCCTTCGAGTACCACGCGCAGGTCCGGGGCGAGCACTTCGCGCAGCGGGCCGCGCTTCGCCCGCTCTACGGCTACCTCGCCGCCGCGGCGCTGATCTGCTTCCTGCTGCTGCAGGCGGCCCTCGGCAGTTGGCGGCTGGCACTGCTGGCGATCGCGGGCGTACCGGTTGCGTTGCTCGGCGGCTTCCTGGCCGTGTTGGCCACCGGCGGCGTGTTCACGCTCGGTTCGATGCTCGGCTTCGTCACGGTGCTCGGGCTGGGCGTGCGCAACTGCATCATGCTGGTCAGGCACTTCCAGTCACTGGAACTGCACGGCGAAGCCTTCGGCGAGGCCCTGGTGCAGCGCGGGCTGCACGAGCGCTTCGCGGCCATTGTCGCCAGCGCCATCACCGTTGCGCTGCTGGTGCTGCCGTTTGTCGTGCTGGGCGAGGTTGCGGGGCTCGAGATCGTGCATTCGACTGCGGTCGTCGTGCTTGGCGGGCTCGTCACCACCACGCTGCTGACGCTGGTCTGCGTTCCCGCGCTGTACCTGCGCTTCGGCGCGCGCACCGCGCACGACACGCTGGGTCTGGCGGCCGAGCCGGCCTGAGCACTTTCTGCTTGCCAATGAAGAGAGGGAACCCGACATGTGCACTTCGAGATCGATGAGCGCCGCGGCGCTCGCACTGGCGGCCTTGCTGTCAGCGGGGTCGTCACTGCAAGCCCTGGCCGCCGATGTCGCGAAGAAAGTGGGGGCCTCGCAGGTCGAACCGATCAGCGGCTCCAGCCTGAAGCGCGTGACGCTGACGCAAAAGGCCGCCGACCGGCTCGACATCAAGACCGCGAAGATCGGCGTCGATTCAGCCGGCGTCATGACGGCGCCGTACGCGGCGCTGCTCTACGACGTGACGGGCAAGACCTGGGTCTACACCAATCCCGAACCGCTCGCTTATGTGCGGCACGCGGTTGTGGTCGAGTCGATCAAGGGCCAGCACGCGTTCCTGAAGGAAGGGCCACCGGCAGGGACCTCGGTGGTGGTCATTGGGGTCGCCGAGTTGTTCGGCGCTGAGAGCGGCCTGGGTAAATAGGCCATGTGCGCGTCGGTGGGCCGCAGGTCCGTCCGAACGCAGGGTGCACGCTCTGGCCCAACCGCGTTGGCCGGGCACGGAGTCACTGGGAGGGGCTAGCCATGATGCGATGGATTGTCGGAACGAGCCTGCGCTTTCGCTTCCTCGTGATGGCGCTCGGGGTCAGCCTCATGTACTTCGGGTTCCTGCGCCTGCGGGAGCTTCCGGTCGACGTGTTCCCCGAGTTCGCGCCGGCGAAAGTCGAGATCCAGACCATTGCGCTCGGGCTCTCGCCCTCAGAGGTCGAGGCGCTGGTCACCTTGCCGCTGGAGAACGCGCTCGCCGGTGTTCCGGGCGTGGCCGAGTTGCGTTCGAAATCGGTGCCGCAACTGTCTTCGGTGGTGGTGCTGTTCCGCAAGGGCGTGGATGAGTTGAGGACCCGTCAACTCGTCACCGAGCGGGTGGCGATCGCCACCCCGAACCTGCCGACCTGGGCCGCGCCGCCGTTCATGATGCCGCCGCTGTCGTCGACCAGCCGGGTGATGAAGATCGGCATCACCTCGCCGAACCGCTCGGTGATGGACCTGTCGATGCTCGCCTACTGGACGATCCGCGCCCGCCTGCTGGGCGTGCCCGGCGTCGCCAATGTGGCGATCTGGGGCGAGCAGCTCAAGATGCTGCAGGTCGAAGTCGATCCCGAGCGGCTGGCAGGCTTCGACGTGACGCTGGACGACGTGTCGGAGGCAGTCTCGGACGCGCTGGACGTGGGCCTGCTGCGCTACTCCGGCGGTGCGCACATCGGCACGGGCGGCTTCATCGAAACGCCCCACCAGCGCCTCGAAGTACTGCACACCTCGGCTGGCCAGACACCCGAAACGCTGGCCCTGGTGCCGATCGGCCTGAAGGGCGGCAAGCCGCTCCTGCTGGGCGACGTGGCACACATCGTGTTCGGGCCGCAGGGGATGATCGGCGACGCCGTCATCAACGACGGCCCCGGGTTGATGCTGATCGTCGAGAAGTTCCCGTGGGGCAACACGCTCGAGGTAACGCGCGGCGTCGAGGCCGCACTCGACGCGATGAAGCCGGGCTTGCCCGGCGTCGAGATCGACACCAGGATCTTCCGCCCCGCAACCTTCATCGAGGATTCGATCGGCAACCTCTCGAACGCGCTGCTGATCGGCTGCGTGCTGGTGGTCCTGGTGATGATCGCGTTTCTCTACGAATGGCGCGCCGCGCTGATCGCCACCGTGGCCATCCCGTTGTCGTTGCTCGCGGCCGGCCTGCTGCTCTACTTCAGCGGCGCATCGATGAACACGATGGTGCTCGCCGGCTTCATCATTGCCATTGGCGCCGTCGTCGACGACGCCATCATCGACATCGAAAACATCATGCGCCGCTTGCGCCAGGAACGGGCCGCCGGCAGCCAGCGCTCTGTCGCGCGGATCATCCTCGAGGCCTCACTCGAAGTGCGCAGGCCGATCGTCTTCGCGACCCTGATCGTCGTGACGGCCGTGATGCCGGTGCTCTTCATGGAGGGCCTGTCGGGCGCATTCTTCAAGCCGCTGGTGCTGGCCTACGTGCTGGCGATACTCGCCTCGATGCTGGTCGCGGTGACCGTGACGCCGGCTCTCGGCCTGATCTTGCTGCGCAATGCCCCGCTGCGCGGCCGGGGGTCGCCACTGGTGGCATGGTTGTCGCGCGGCTACTCGGCGGTGCTGGCCAAGACCACCGGCCGGCCGCGCAGTGCCTACGTCACGGTGGCGGTGGTGACACTGTGCGGCGTCGCGCTGTGGCCGCTGCTCGGGCATGCGTTGTTGCCGGATTTCAAGGAGCGCGACTTCCTGATGCACTGGGTGACGAAGCCCGACACCTCGCACCCGGAGATGGTGCGCATCACCACCCGTGCCAGCAAGGAGTTGCGGGCGATCCCCGGCGTGCGCAACTTCGGTGCTCACATCGGCCAGGCCTTCGCCGCCGACGAGGTGGTCGGTGTCAACTTCGGCGAGAACTGGATCAGCATCTCGCCCGATGTCGACTACGACAAGACGATCGCCGCCATCGACGAGATGGTCAAGGGCTACCCCGGCCTGTACCGCGATCTGCAGACCTACCTGAAGGAGCGCATGCGCGAGGTGTTGACGGGTTCCGGTGAAGCCATCGTGGTGCGCATCTTCGGCCCCGACCTGGAGGTGCTGCGCGGCAAGGCCGAGGAAATCTACAGTGCGATGTCGGGCATCGACGGCATCGTCCACCTGCACAAGGAACTGATCGTGGAGGTGCCGGAGGTGCAGGTCGAACTCAGGCTCGACGCGGCCCAACGCTACGGGCTCAAGCCGGGCGATGTGCGTCGCGCTTCGGCAACGCTGGTGGCCGGCGAGGAGGTCGGCGACATCTTCAACTCCGGCCGCACCTACGACGTGCAGGTGTGGACATCGCCCGAGTGGCGCCACAGCCTCAGCTCGCTGCAACGCATGCTGATCGACACGCCGACCGGTGACCGGGTTCGGCTCGGCGACGTGGCCGACATCGCGATCAAGCCCAGCCCGAACGTGATCAAGCGCGAGAACGGCTCGCGGCGCATGGATGTGCAGGCCAATGTGGCCAAGCGCGACCTCGAATCGGTGGCCAAGGACGTGCAGGGCCAGCTCGACAAGATCGATTTCCCGATCGGCTACCGGGCCGTGCTGCAAGGCGAGTACACCGAGCTGAAAGCAGCGCGCGAGCGCATTCTGCTGTTCACGGGCTTTGCGCTGGTGACGATCTTTCTGCTCCTGCAACTCACTTTTCGGAGTTGGCGCCTGGCGGTCATGAGCTTCCTGACGCTGCCTTTCGCGCTCGTTGGCGGGGTGCTCGCGGCGTACCTGGGCGGAGGCGTGATTTCGCTGGGCTCGCTGGTCGGCTTCCTGACCGTGCTCGGCATCGCGGCCCGAAACGGCATCATGATGATCTGCCACTTCCAGCATCTGGAGCTTGAAGAAGGCGAACCGTTTGGTCTGGCGCTCGTGCTGCGCGGCGCCCGTGAACGGCTGTCGCCGATCTTGATGACCGCCGGTGCGGCCGGTCTGGCGATCTTGCCGCTGGTCGTCTACGGCAACCTGCCCGGCCAGGAAATCGAGTTCCCGATGGCGGTGGTGATCCTCGGCGGGCTGGTGACGTCGACCTTGCTGAACCTGCTCATCGTGCCCACGCTGTACCTGCGTTTCGGCGCCGGCACGGCGCAGGCCGCGGAGCGTGCTGAGACGCTCAAGCCCGCTGCGGCCTGAGCAGCGCAGCCGGGCGCACTTTCGGATGCCGGCCGCTCAACGGAGATCGACATGACACGAACCCTGATTGCGGCGGCGCTGATCGCGGGTGCTTTTCAAGGCCTGGCTCTGGCCCAGGAGCGCTTCGACAGCGTCAAGGTCTTCCTCGAGCGCAACCTGACCGACAAGGATGTCGAGGTCCGGTTCACCGCCACCGGGGGCAAGACGGGACTGGCCAGCCTGAAGGTCGTGGCACCCGACGGCCGCACCGTGATCGATTTCAAGGCCCCCGACTCCAAGCTCGGTATTCGGGGTTTGTCGCTCGAATCGCCCGAGCCCACGAACGACGGTCGGGTGCAAGCCGATTTCCCGGCCGGCAGCTATGCCTTCTCGGGCAGCAACACGAGCGGGCAACGGCTCGAAGGCAAGGCGGTGCTGAGCCATGCGTTTCCCGATCCAACGGCCTTCGTTCGCCCGCGGCCGGATGCGAGCAACGTAGCACTCACCGGGCTGCAGATCAGTTGGCAAGCGGTCAAGGGGCTGAGCGGGCACGTCATCGTGATAGAACAGGAAGCCTCGGGCCGCAAGTTACGGGCTGAGCTGGCAGGCACCGCCACGACGTTCAACGTGCCGGACGGCTTTTTGCAGCCCGGGACCGAGTACAAGCTGGAGATAGGCACCGTCGCCAAGGACGGCAACGCCTCATTCATCGAGACCGCATTCACGACCGCGAAAAAGTAGCCACGAACAAGAAAGGCAGATCGCACCATGAGGCAAGAACACGGATCTCGACGTTGCGCGACCCAGGCTCGCGCGGTGGTGCTGGGCGCGTGGGTCGGCGGCTTTGCCGGCTTGGCTTGCGCCGCCCCGGCAGCCCCTGCCGGCGCCAAGGCCAGCGCGCCTGCTGCGGCCAAGAACATCATCACCGAGGAACAGGCCACCGCCGCCGCACTGAAGGTGATACCCGGCAAGCCGACGGGGGTGTCGATCGAGAAGAAGCGCGGCAAGAAGGTCTACGTCGTCGAGATCATGACCGAGGCCCAGGGCGAGAAGGATGTGTTCATCGACATGGTGTCGGGCAAGGTGCTCGGCATCGATTGATGCCGGCCCGGTTCTGGGGGAGGAGTTCGCCATGATGAGACCGTCGAGTCAACTTGGGCCGGTGCGTGCCGGGCTGATCGCCTGGGTGCTGCTGAGCATGGCGCCGGGCGCCGCAGCGCAGCCCGCGGGCACCCAGCTCGGCAAGGAAGAGTTCGGCCTGACGCCACGCCAGTTGGTGCAGGCGATCGAGAAGGTCGAAGCCGAAATCGCCCGCTGCATGCGCGGTCAGGGCTTCGAGTACGTCGCCGTCGACTACGAGACCGTGCGCAAGGGCATGAACAGCGACAAGAACCTGCCGGGAATGACCGAATCGGAGTTCATCGACAAATACGGCTTCGGCGTGTCGACGCTCTACACCGGGCGCCCACCGCAGTTGGAAACCGGCTACAGCCCGGGCCGGGTCGCGCTCGGCGAACGCAACGTGGCGATCTACCGGGGCCTCGCCGCGGCTGACCAGGTCGCGTACAACCGGGCCCTGTTCGGCCAGAACGCTGACGCCACCTTCGCCATCGGGCTCGAACGCGAGAACTTCTCGCGCACCGGCGGCTGCACGCGCATGGGCGTCGAAAAGGCCTTCACGCCCGACCAGTTGAGCGCAAGCTACTACAACCCGAAGGACGCCCTCATCAACAAGGACCCGCGCATGAAGGCGGCGCTGCGGCAGTACGCCGCCCAGATGCGCAAGTTCGGCTTCGACTACGCGCACCCGGACGACGTCGGCCCCGATCTGCGCAAGCGCCTCGACGCCCTGACCCAGGGCCAGACGATCACGCCCGACAAGATGTCGCCCGACCAGCTCAAGGCCTTGAAGACCCTGCAGGACTACGAGCGACGGGTCTCGAAGAAGACCTACGAACTGGTGGAGAAACTCTTCGACCCGGTCGAGGAACAGATCGCGAAGGAAATGTTCTCGCGTCCCGTCCAGTGAAGGACCGGATTCGGTAGCCCATGGCCTCCCGACGCATCAAGATGCTGTCGGCCGTCCTGGGGGCGGTTGCGGCGGCGGCGGCCATCGCCTGGGTCGGCGGGTCGCGGATCGAGTCGCCTGCCGATGCGGCGGCGAGAACGGCGCCGCCCACGCCGTCGCCGATCCTGGTCCCGGTCGAGAAGCGCGTTCTGGGTTCGAGCATCGTCACCCGTGGCACGGCGCGGTTCGGCCTGCCGCAACAGGTGTCGATTGCGCCGTCAACCCTGAAGCCCGCTGCGGGCCTGATCACCAGCCTGCCCGCGCGCAACACCCAGGTGGCCGAGGGCGGCGTGCTGCTCACCGCCTCGGGGCGGCCGGTGTTTGTTCTGCAGGGCGACGTTCCCGCCTATCGCGACCTGGTGCCCGGCCTGAGCGGTGACGACGTGCGCCAACTCGAACAGGCGCTCGCCCGGCTCGGCTTCGACCCGGGCCCGGTCGATGGCGTCTACGACCAGCAGACCGCCGCCGCGGTGGCGCGCTGGTACAAGGCCAAGGGCTGGGAGCCGTTCGGCCCGACGCGGGAGCAACAGGCAGCGCTGCGCAGCCTGGAGCGCGAGGCCGACGATGCGAGCAAGGCCGCGCTGGCGGCGGCGGCGGCGGCGGCGGCGGCGGCCCCGGCTGTCGAGGCGGCGCGCGCCACCGCCGAGCACAACGCCCGCGGCGCCGCCGCCGAGC
>JANOVJ010000146.1:0-4412 GCA_031417295.1 bacterium
CCACTCCGCAGGCCGCAGTGATGGCAACGCAAACGAGGGTGGTCTTGAGTCGGCTTATGATGGTAAATCTCCTTCAGCATGTGTCCAATGAACCGGGTCGAGCGTGTCAATGCCCGGCCGTCGACTTCTCGATCCGCAAGCGCGGGTCGACCGCGAAATACAGCAGGTCGACCGCCAGATTGATGACCACGAAGATCAGGGCGATCAGGCAAAGGTAGGCCGCCATCACCGGGATGTCGGCGAACTGCACCGCCTGGATGAACAGCAGGCCCATGCCGGGCCACTGAAACACGGTTTCGGTGACGATGGCAAAGGCAATGATGGCGCCGAGCTGCAGGCCGGCGATGGTGATTACTGGCACCAGCGTGTTCTTCAGCGCATGGCCAAAGTAGACCAGGCGGTTCGGCAAGCCACGGGCGCGGGCGAAGCGCACGTAGTCAGAGCGCAGCACTTCGAGCATCTCTGAGCGCACCAGCCGCATGATCAGCGCAAGCTGGAACAGGGCCAGCGTGATCGAGGGCAACACCAGGTGCTTCCAGCCGTCGACGCTGAGCATGCCGGTCGTCCAGCTGCCGATCGCCACCACGTCGCCACGGCCGAAGCTGGGCAGCCACTTCAGCGTCACGGCGAACAGCAGGATCAGCAGGATGCCGATCAGGAAGGTGGGCAGCGAAACGCCGAGCAGCGACAGCGTCATCGCCGCCTGCGACAGGAACGTACCGCGCCGCAAGGCCGCGAACACGCCCATCGGGATGCCCACGCCGAGCGCGATCACGGCCGCGCAGAGCGACAACTCCAGCGTGGCCGGCAGGCGCTCGACGATCAGCGACGAGACCTTGCGCCCCTGGCGCAGGCTGAGCCCGAACTCGCCCTGAACGGCGTTGCCGACGAAGCGCGCAAACTGCACCGGGAAGGGCTGGTCGAGCCCGAGATCGGCGCGGAGTTGCGCGCGCTGTTGCGGCGTGGCGTCCTGGCCGAGCAGGTTCGTCACCGGGTCGCCGACGTACTGGAACAGCATGAACGCGATGAACGCCACCGTGAGCATCACGATCACGGCCTGGGCCAGGCGTCGAAGAATGAAGGCAAACATCGGGAGAGTGAGAGAGTCAGGGCGTTGCCGGTCTGACCCGGATGCACAGTACGGTTTGCCTTGGATGCGGGCCGATCGGCATGCGAACGGCGACCCTATCGTCGCACTGCTGGGGGAATCTGCGAAGCCGACATTGACACGCAGTCGATGAAGCGATCAAAACAAATTGGCAGTCAGCCGTCAAACGGGAATGTCCTAGGTCGTGAGCGCACTTCCGGAAAGAAGGGCGTAAAAAAGCCGCCCGGAGGCGGCTTTTTGCCGAACGTGGCCCGCCCGAGGGCAGGCTGCGATCAGAACGAGTGCTTGATACCGAACTCGAAGCCGGTCGAGTTGGCGTCGGCCACCGCGCCACCGAGAGCGCCAACGTTTTGCAATCCGCCGACGGTGAAGCGAGCGCCGTCCTTGTTGTTCAGGTACGAGTACGTGCCGTAGAACGCCGTCCGCTTGGACAGGTCATACACGCCGCCCACGGCGAACTGGTTAGCCTTCTGGCCTTCGACCGCACCGCCAGAGCGCTCGACCGAGCCGTAGCTGGCCTTGAGCGTCCACAGGCCGAACGGAGCGTTCGCGCCGATGAACCAGTTGTCTTGATTGGACGGGCCAATCTCGATCTTGCCCCAGTAGCCAGACAGCGTCATGAAGCCGAAGTTCCATGAACCACCGAAGTTGTACTGCGTGCCGTCCTGGTCGGTCGAGACAATGACCTGAGTCTTGCCGTACGAACCCGCAACGTTGAACGGGCCCGAAGCGTAGCCGATGCGGCCGCCGTAGTACTTGCCGCCCGAGGCGCCTTCGCCCGCAGCCACCTGGACCTGGCCGTACAGCCCGCCCATGATGCCCGACGGCAGGAAGTAGCCGACCATGTTGTTGGCGCGAACCAGCGTGCCATACGCGCCGCCGGTCGGTGCCGGCGGAACCACGAAGGCCAGGTTACCTGCGCTGCCGATACCGTTGGTACCGAACGGATCGAAGATCGTCGAGTTCCAGAAGGTCGAGGTGTAGTCGCGGCCGAGGCGGACTTCACCCCAACCACCGCTGAGGCTGACCGTCGAACGGCGCTGCCAGGTTTGGCCACCGGGGGTGCCGGTGTCGGGGTTGATGGCGCCTTCCATCCAGAAACCGGCCGACAAGCCGCCGCCCAGATCTTCGGTACCGCGGACGCCGAGGCGGCTGCTGTTCAAGCCGTCTTGCGACAGCTGCCATTGCTTGCCACCGCCGTTGTCCAGATAGCGAACGTTAAGGTCGACCACGCCGAACAGCGTGACTGACGACTGTGCCGAAGCGGCGCCAGCAAAGGCACCCAGCACGGCAAGAGCGAGCAGAGATTTTTTCATTGCGACTATCTCCTAGGTTGAACAAGAGGTCCCGATCGGGATGTACCCGCGAGGGCAGATCAGGCCAACCTCCTCATCGGAAGTTGTGTGTATTGCACCAGACGGCGCGATGCCTTGCAAAGGTTCGGCGGATAAAAGGCTGTTTATGTTGTCTAGGCACAACGTGGCAGATGGGGCCGCCCGTTGCCGAGGTGCAGCAACTCCGACAGACGGGTCAGCCGGATGGCCACTCGCCCGGCATTGCCTTGGCAGCGAACGCTCACATCGGCGCCTGGCCGGTAGGCTATGCTGGGCGCTGGAACGACCCCCTCTGGCCGCAAGTTCATGTCTTTTGTCGATCGATGGCTCGCGGTGGCCGACAACGCCCGCAGAACCCTGGCCGGCGCCAGCACGGCCTCACGCCCGTGTCCGCAGCCGCCGGCCGCCGAGCCGGCGCCTGCCCTCGACGATGCGCAGCGGCGCCTTTCCGGCGCACTGATGCGGGTCAACCATGTGGGCGAAGTCTGCGCGCAGGCGCTGTACCAGGCCCAGGCCATGACCACCCGCGACCCCGATCTTCGGCGCCACTTCGAACACGCCGCCCGCGAAGAAACCGACCATCTGGCGTGGACGCAGCGTCGCTTGAGCGAGCTCGGCGCGCGCCCGAGCCTGCTCAATCCGCTCTGGTATGCCGGCGCCTTTGGCATCGGCTGGCTGGCCGGGCGCACTGGCGACGGGCTGAGCCTGGGCTTCGTGGTCGAGACCGAACGCCAGGTCGAGCGCCATCTGCAGGAGCACCTGGCGCGTCTTCCGGCTGCCGACCGGGCTTCTCTGGCGATCGTGCAACAAATGAAGGAAGACGAAGCGAGCCACGCCGCCCAGGCCGAGCAGGCCGGCGCATCGCCGTTGCCGCCACCGCTGCGCTGGGCCATGCGCAAGGCCGCTCGGGTGATGACGGGGACGGCGCACTACCTGTAGCCGTCCAGCCGCCCGTACCGGTGGCCGGTGGAACGGTCCCTGGCGAGGCTCAGACCTCGATCAGCTCGAAGCTTGTGCCGATGCTCGCCGTCTTGGCCAGCATGATGCTCGCCGAACAGTACTTCTCGTGCGACAGCGCAATCGCCCGCTCCACCGCCGCTGCGGCGAGGCCGCGGCCAGTGACGATGAAGTGCATGTACAGGTGGGTGAAGACCTTCGGATCCGCGGGCGCGCGCTCCGCCTTCACCGCCACCCGGCAGCCGCGCACGTCGTGCCGGCCGCGCTGCAGGATCAGGACCACGTCGTAGGCGGTGCAGCCGCCGGTGCCTGCGAGCACGGTTTCCATCGGCCGCGGCGCCAGGTTGCGCCCACCACCATCGGGCGCGCCGTCCATAGCCAGCAAATGCCCGCTACCGGTCTCGGCAACAAAAGCCATGCCGCTGGCCGGGACCCAATCGATGGTGCATTCCATCGCGCTATTGTGCCGCCAGCGCGCCGGTTGGCGCCGCGCCCCTGAAGCGTTCTAAGGCCTTATATTGCGATGCAGCAAACCACCGACTACACTGGCTGCATTGGGGAGTCGTCGCGCCCGTTGCGGCGCCACCATCTCCCCAGCGTTTGTCTCCTCCACCCCCCTGGGTGGATTCAACCCAAGGCAGCAATGCCTTGGGTTTTTTTCTGGGCGGCGTCAGGCTGAATTGGGCCTGCGGATTCGGCCGGCCGCTGACGTAAGATGCGGCGCCGCAACACCCTGACCTTTGTACGGAGACCCCATGGCCGGCCCCTCACGCTCTGCGATCCCTCCGGCCAAAGCCCGGGCGGTTCGCGCCGAGAAGCCGGACTACCTGCAGAAGATCCTCACCGCACGGGTCTACGACGTGGCGATCGAGACCGCGCTCGAACGCGCAACCCGGCTGTCGGTGCGAATCGGCAACACCGTGCTGCTCAAGCGCGAAGACCAGCAGCCGGTGTTCAGCTTCAAGCTGCGCGGCGCGTACAACAAGATGGTGCAGCCGAGCCGCTGCGCGCTC
>JANOVJ010000147.1:0-3478 GCA_031417295.1 bacterium
CCGCCGCGCCGGCCAGCGTGCAGGCGGTGCGGGCCTTGCCGACGCTGGTGCAGTTCAGCCCTGGGATGCAGGCGCAGAGCGCGCAGCTCAAGCGCTTCCTGCGCCAGAACCTGTACCGCCATCCGCAGGTGGTCGAAACCACTGGCCGGGCACGGCAGGTTGTGGCCGATCTGTTTGCGCTCTATTCAAGCGACCCGGCCGCGCTGCCGGGGGATGTGTCCGGGCACGCCAAACCCTACCGCGCCGTGGCCGACTACATTGCCGGCATGACCGACCGCTTCGCGCTGCGCGAGCATCAGCGGCTCACCGGCCGGACCTTGTTCCCGTGAGGCGCAGCCTGATGCCAAGTTGGTGCGCGGCGCCGGGTTCGACCGGGCCCGCCTGATGGCCCGGCTCGCCCGCTTGGCCGCCGCCGGCCTGGTTCACCTGCTGATCCAGCGCGGCAACAACGGCCAGGCCGTGTTTGTCGACCGGCCCGACCGCGAGAGCTACCTCCACCTGCTGCGCGAAGCCGCGGCAGCGAGCCAGGTGGCGATCCATGCCTACGCGCTGACCGACAACGAGGCGATCCTGCTCGCGACGCCCACCGACGCCGCAGGGTTGAGCCGGATGATGCAGTCGCTCGGCCGGCGCTATGGGGCCCGCTTCAACCGCCGCCACGGCCGCAGCGGCGCGCTGTGGGAAGGGCGCTTTCGGGCCACCGTCATTGAAGCCGAGCGCTACCTTCACGCCGCCATCTGCTTTGTCGAACTGGCGCCGCTGCGCGCCGGGCTGGCGCGCGAGGCACCCGATCACCCGTGGTCGAGCGCGCGACATCACCTGGGCGTCGCCACCGACCCACTCGTCATCGACCACGCGCTGTACTGGGCCTTGGGCAACACGCCGTTCGAACGCGAGGCCGCTCACGGCCAACTGCTCAAGCGGGCGCTCACCGGCGAGGAAACAGGTGCCATCGCCGACGCGACGATGAAGGGCTGGGCGCTCGGGTCCGACAGCTTCAAGACGAGCCTGGAGGCGCACACCCAGCGCCGGGTGCGGCCCAAGCTGAGAGGGCGGCCGCGCAAGCCGCCGCATCCTGCGGGTTCCTGAATGTGTCCCCAATTATGTGCATGCACCTCTTGTGTGCAACATAAAGGAGTCTGACCCCATTAAATTCGGCTTGAAGCGTTTGCTGCATTGCACTATTCTTGGCGGCTTACTGCTCACAGCCGGAGAGTTCCATGCCGCAGGCCACACCCGAAAGCGCGTCCCCTGACGAACTGCAAGAAGCGGCTCGCCGCGGGCTGTACAGCGCGGCGAACGAGCACGATGCCTGCGGCGTCGGCTTCGTCGCCCACATCAAGGGGCAGAAGGCGCACAGCATCGTCGAGCAGGGTCTGCTGATCCTGAAGAACCTCGACCACCGCGGCGCGGTCGGTGCCGACAAGCTGATGGGCGATGGCGCCGGCATCCTGATCCAGATCCCCGACGACTTCTACCGCGCCGACATGGCCACCCGCGGCGTGAACCTGCCGCGTTTCGGCGAGTACGGCGTGGGCATGATCTTCCTGCCCAAGGAGCACGCATCGCGCCTGGCCTGCGTGCAGGAAATGGAGCGCGCGATCAAGGCCGAAGGCCAGGTGCTGCTCGGCTGGCGCGATGTGCCGGTCGATGCCGCGATGCCGATGTCGCCCACGGTGCGCGCCAAGGAGCCGGTGATCCGCCAGGTCTTCATCGGCCGCGGGCCCGACGTGATCGTGCCCGACGCGCTGGAGCGCAAGCTCTACGTCATCCGCAAGACGGCGTCGAGCGCGATCCAGCGCCTGAAGCTGACCCACAGCCACGAGTACTACGTGCCCAGCATGTCGTGCCGCACGGTGATCTACAAGGGCCTGCTGCTGGCCGACCAGGTGGGCCAGTACTACCTCGACCTGCAAGACCCGCGCGTCGTTTCAGCGCTTGCGCTGGTGCACCAGCGCTTCTCGACCAACACCTTCCCCGAGTGGCCGCTCGCGCACCCCTACCGCATGGTCGCGCACAACGGCGAGATCAACACCGTCAAGGGCAACTTCAACTGGATGCGGGCCCGCGAAGGCGTGATGAAATCGCCCGTGCTCGGCGATGATCTGGAGAAGCTCTACCCGATCAGCTTCGAAGGCCAGAGCGACACCGCGACCTTCGACAACGCGCTCGAACTGCTGACGATGAGCGGCTACTCGCTCGCCCACGCCGCGATGATGATGATCCCCGAAGCCTGGGAGCAGCACACCACGATGGACGAGCGCCGGCGCGCGTTCTATGAGTACCACGCCGCGATGATGGAGCCCTGGGACGGCCCGGCGGCGATGGTCTTCACCGACGGCCGCCAGATCGGCGCCACGCTCGACCGCAACGGCCTGCGCCCGACGCGCTACATCGTGACCGACGACGACCTGGTGGTCGGCGCCTCCGAGTCCGGCGTGCTGCCGATCCCCGAGAACCGCATCGTCAGGAAGTGGCGTTTGCAGCCCGGCAAGATGCTGCTGATCGACCTGGAGCAGGGCCGCATCATCGAAGACGAGGAGCTGAAGAACCAGTTCGCGTCGGCCAAGCCGTACCGGCAGTGGATCGAGAGCGTGCGCATCAAGCTCGACGACATCGCAGTGGATGCCGAGGAGCCGAGCTTCACCGAAGCGCTGCTCGACCGACAGCAGGCCTTCGGCTACACGCAGGAGGACTTGAAGTTCCTGCTCAGCCCGATGGCGCAAGCCGGCGAAGAGGGCATCGGCTCGATGGGCAACGACTCGCCGTTGGCCGTGCTGTCGGACAAGAACAAGCCGCTCTACAACTACTTCAAGCAGCTCTTCGCGCAAGTCACGAACCCGCCGATCGACCCGATCCGCGAAGCGATCGTGATGTCGCTCGTGTCCTTCATCGGCCCGAAGCCGAACCTGCTCGACATCAACGCGGTGAACCCTCCGATGCGGCTGGAGGTGCAGCAGCCGATCCTCGATTTCGATGACATGGCGCGCCTGCGCCAGATCGAGCGTCACACCGACGCCAAGTTCAAGAGCTACGAACTCGACATCACCTACCCGCTGGCCTGGGGTGACGAAGGCGTCGAGGCCAAGCTCGCGTCGCTGTGCGCGGAGACGGTGGACGCGATCAAGAGCGGCCACAACATCCTGATCATCAGCGACCGCCGAATGGATCGCGAGCACGTCGCGATTCCGGCGTTGCTGGCGCTGTCGGCGATCCACCAGCACCTGGTGCACGAAGGCCTGCGCACGACGGCCGGGCTGGTCGTCGAGACCGCGTCGGCACGCGAGGTGCATCACTTCGGGCTGCTCGCCGGCTATGGCGCCGAGGCGATCCATCCGTATCTGGCGATGGAAACGCTGGCCTCGCTGCACAGGGAATTGCCGGGTGATCTGAGCGCCGAGAAGGCAATCTACAACTACGTCAAGGCAATCGGCAAGGGTCTGTCCAAGATCATGTCGAAGATGGGCGTCTCGACCTA
>JANOVJ010000148.1:0-4675 GCA_031417295.1 bacterium
TTCAAGAGCGGCAAGATCATCCTGCAGCAACCGGTGCCCGCCGAAGAGATGACGCGCCTGCTGGCCACCGGCAAGACCGCGCTGCTGGAGAACTTCGTGTCCAACAAGACACGGCGCAAGTTCAAGGCCTTCCTGGCCTGGGACAAGAAGGAAGGCAAGGTCGGCTTCGAGTTCGAGCCGCGCGCGCCGAAGGCGCCAGCAGCGAAGAAGGCGGCGGCGAAGAAGGTGGCTGCGGCGTAGCAAACATTCGGCCGGCGCCCGCCGCGGCGGCGTGAATTGCGCCGCCGTGGCGGGCGGCGAGGTCTTCAACCGCGTCGGCCAGGACATCGGGCGCAGCCCATCCTGCACAATCGCCCCCCAGGCCGTGCGCCCCCTTGGCGACCCTGGCTGGCCTGCGCGCGCTGGCACGCTTCGCTGTGCTGACGCTCGGCCTGTGTGCCCCCCCGGCCTTCGCGGCCGATGCGCCGGCGCCGGTGCGCAACATCCGCCAGGCGCTGGCCGTCGAGAGCGATTCGGCGCACTTCCCGGCCGACGCCGCGGCGAAGCTGCAGGCCTTGCCGGACGACTGGTCGCAAAGCCGCCCCGGCTATGAGGGCACGGTCTGGTACCGGGTCAACTTCGACGCGCCGGTCTCCCACGACCCGGAGGCCGTGCTCGCGCTCTATGTGGAGCGGGTCTGCACCAACCTCGAAGTCCATCTGAACGGCCGCCGCATCTTCAGCGGTGGACGCATGGACGAGCCGGTGACACGCAACTGCTATCACCCGCAACTGGTGCCGCTGCCGGCGGCGTTGTTGCAGGCCGAAGGCAACCAGCTCGAACTCAAGGTGCGCGGCCATGCGCTGGAGCGTGTCTCGTCGCGCCAGCGCGCGGCCGGGCTGTCGGTGCTGCGCATCGGGCCGCAGGCCGAGCTGTCGCGCATCTGGCGCGCGCAACAGTTCTGGAACGTGACGGCGGCGCAGCTCGTGGGCGTGACGCTGCTGGTGCTCGGCGTGTTCATGATCGGCGTCGGCTGGTTCAACCGCCGCGCCAGCTACCTGATGTATTTCGGGACCTTGGCCATCGGCTGGGCGGTGCTGACGGCGCGCATGTGGTGGAACGACCTGCCGGTGGCCAACGGCACGGCCGAGTGGCTGGTCTGCCTCGGTTTTGCGCCGGTGGTCGGGTTGGCGGTCGTGTTCCTGCTGCGCTACGCGCGTGTGAAGCGGCGCCCGATCGACATCGTGCTGATTGCCCAGTGCGTCGTGCTGCCGCTCTCGCTGGTGCTGGTGGGGCCGGAGCATCTGTACACCGCCATCACGGTCTGGTACGCCGTGCTCGGGCTCGAAGTGCTGGCTGCCATGGCCGCCTACCTGAAGATCACCTGGGGCAATCAGCGCTCGGAGTTCTGGGTCATGGGCGCGATCCTGGTGGTGCTCGGCCTGCTGCTGCTGCTGGAGCTGGTGCTGACCGATCGCGTCGGCGCGATCTGGCGCGGCCACGTCTTTCGCTACGCCCTGCCGCTGCTGGTGCTGGTGGTGAGCTTCCGTCTGGTCCAGGTGTTCGCCCGGGCCTTGCGCGCGGCCGAAGCCGGGCGCTCGACGCTAGAGAGCCGGATCCAGGAGGCGGCGCTCGAGATCGAGCGCAACTTCGCCCAGTTGGCCGAGTTGCGCGTCGAGCAGGTGACCGAGAAGGAACGCAAGCGCATTGCCGGTGACCTGCACGACGACCTCGGCGCCAAGCTGCTGACGATCGTCCACACCAGCGATTCCGAGCGCATCTCCACGCTGGCGCGCGAGGCGCTGGAAGAAATGCGCCTGTCGGTGCGCGGCCTCACCGGCAAGCCGATGCGGGTGGCCGATGCGCTGGCCGACTGGCGCGCCGAGACGGTCTCAAGGCTCGGCCAGGCCGGCATCGAGTCGGACTGGAACGGCCCGACCGAAGACATCGACCAGTTGATGTCGGCCCGCGGCTACGTGCAGACGACGCGCATCCTGCGCGAGGCGGTGAGCAACATCATCAAGCACAGCGGCGCGTCGAACTGCAAGGTGCGCTGCACGATCACCGAACGCGAGGTCGGCCTGGTGGTGCAGGACAACGGCCACGGCATTCCGCTCGAACTCGACGGCCGGCTCGACCGCGGCCATGGCATGTCGAGCATGAAGCACCGCGCCAAGCAGATGCAGGGCCAGTGCCTGGTGGAGTCGGGCCCGGGCTATGGAACCGTGATCCGTCTCACACTTCCGCTCTGAGCCGCTGCCGCAACGCCGGCCCGCGCTGCTACGATGAGCCGGTCTCGATCCGGGTTCAAGCTTTCGCCCCGTCCTGCCGAAGACCATGTTTCAGCGCAGACCGATCTGCGCTGGAATTGCGTCGAGACCAAGGAGCCGCCATGAACAACATCCTGCTGCTGGAAGACTTGCCCGAGATCCGCGCCTGGATCAAGGCCCTGGTGCTGCAGGTCTTCCCGCAGGCCCAGATTTCCGAGGCCGCGCGGGTGCACGACGCGCTCGGCCTGGTGTCGGCGGTCAAGTTCGATCTGGCGCTCGTCGACCTGGGCCTGCCCGATGGCTCGGGCGTCGATGTGGTGGCCGCGTTGCGCGAGTCGCAGCCCGAAGTGCAGTCGGTCGTGGTGACGATCCACGACGACGACGAGCACCTGTTCCCCGCGCTGCAGGCCGGCGCCTTTGGCTACGTGCTGAAAGAGCAGCCGCGCGAGCAATTCACCGAACAGTTGAACCGCATCAGCGCGGGCGAGCCGCCGCTGTCGCCGTCGATCGCGCGCCGCGTGATCGCCTACTTCGCTGCGCAGGCCCGGCCGAACGTCAACGCGATGCCGCGGGTTCAGCTCACCGACCGCGAGAACGAGGTGCTGCTGCGCGTCGCCAAGGGCTACACGCTGCCCGAGATCGGCGTCCAGCTCAGCCTGTCGCGCCACACCATCGCCGACTACGTGAAGCAGATTTATCGCAAGCTCAACGTCAGCTCGCGCGCCGAGGCAGCCCTCGAAGCGCAGCGTCTCGGCCTGTTCGCGCGCAGCTATTGATGTCAAGATGATCGGCCGCCTCTCGGGCCTGCTGGCAGCGAAGAACCCGCCGCAACTGCTGATCGATGTGGGCGGCGTCGGCTACGAAGTCGACGTGCCGATGAGCACCTTCTACAACCTGCCCCCGCTCGGCGAGCGGGTCACGCTGTTGACCCACTTCGTGGTCCGCGAAGACGCGCAGTTGCTGTTCGGCTTTCTCACCCCCGAAGAGCGCAACACTTTTCGTCAGCTCGTGAAAATCTCCGGCGTCGGCCCGCGCATGGCGCTGTCGATCCTGTCGGGGCTCAGCGTCGGTGAGCTGGCGCAGGCCGTCTCGCTGCAGGAAAGTGGCCGCCTGATCAAGGTGCCCGGCATCGGCAAGAAAACGGCCGAGCGGCTGCTGCTCGAACTCAAAGGCAAGATCGGCGCCGATCTGGCGTTGCCGGCCACGCCCGTCAGCGACACGCAGGCCGACATCCTGCAGGCGCTGGTGGCCCTCGGCTACAGCGACCGCGAGGCGGCCGCCGCCTGCAAGGCCTTGCCGCCCGAGGTGGGCGTCAGCGACGGCATCAAGCACGCACTCCGGGCGCTGGCGAAGTAGGCCCGGCGGGCGGGCGCTGGTTGGTCCAGGTGGCGTCCAGGGGCGCTCAGGGCTTGGTCATCGGCATCGGCATCGGCGCCCCGCCGAGCGGGCGAACCACGGCCTTCACGTCGACCGTTTCACGCTTCTTGTCCGGCCCTTCGACCCACAGCGTCAGCGTCACCGTCTGGCCTTCCTTCAAGGGCTGCTTCAGGCCCATCAGCATCACGTGCAAGCCGCCGGGCTTCAAGTCCACCGCCTGCCCGGCCGGCAGGTCGATGCCGGGCACGGCACGCATCTTCATGGTCGTGCCTTCCATCGACATCTCGTGCAGCTCGACCACGCCCGCCACGCTGGCGCGAACCTCGACCAGCCGCCCGCCCGCCGGGGCGGTGAGCTGCATGAAGGCACCGGTGGCCTTTTGCTCCGCCACCGTGGCGCGGACCCACGCCTCCTTGACGCTGACCTGGGCCGCGGCGGGCGCGCAGATCGCGGCGAAGACGATCGAGGCGGCCAGGGCAGGCAGGGAAACTCGCTTCATCGAAAGGCTCCTTCGGGCTGATTTCACGGTGGCTGCCGGGGCCAAGCCCCCGGCCAGTACATCCATTGTGCCGCTCGGACATGCCAGCTCGCGATAATGGGTCATGAGCATCCAGACCGACGACTTCGCGCCCGCCCGCCGCGTGCTCAGCGCGGCGCCGGCATCGCCCAACGAAGAGGCGATCGAACGCGCGCTGCGGCCCAAGGGCCTGCAGGAATACGTGGGCCAGGCCAAGGCACGCGAGCAGCTTGAGATCTTCATCGGCGCGGCCCGAAAGCGCGGCGAGGCGATGGACCATGTGCTGCTGTTCGGCCCGCCGGGGCTGGGCAAGACGACGCTGTCGCACATCATCGCCCACGAACTGGGGGTGAACCTGCGCCAGACCTCGGGCCCGGTGCTGGAGAAGCCGAAGGACCTGGCGGCGATCCTGACCAACCTCGAAAAAAACGATGTGCTGTTCATCGACGAGATCCATCGCCTGAGCCCGGTGGTCGAGGAAATCCTCTACCCGGCGCTGGAGGACTACCAGATCGACATCATGATCGGCGAA
>JANOVJ010000149.1:0-2879 GCA_031417295.1 bacterium
CGTGGCCGCACCGGCCGCACCCGACCCGACGTTCCGCGAATCGTGGCACCACTTCAATCGCGGCGGCCACGCCTCGCGCCGCCTCGTCACGGTGGGCCTGGGCACGATGGCCTTCGGCATGCAGGACGTGCTGCTCGAACCGTATGGCGGCCAGGTGCTGCAGCTCACCGTCGGCGACACGACCAACCTGACCGCCATCATGGCCGTCGGCGGGCTGCTCGGCTTCGGCCTCGCATCGCGGGTGCTGAGCCGCGGCGCCGACCCGTTTCGGATGGCGCTCTATGGTGCACTGGTCGGCATCCCGGCGTTTGTCGCAGTGATGCTGTCGTCTTCGATGGCATCGCCACCGATGTTTGCGGCCGGCACCCTGCTGATCGGTTTTGGCGCCGGGCTGTTCGGGCACGGCACCCTGACGGCGACGATGAACCTCGCCCCGCCCAACCAGGCCGGCCTGGCGCTGGGCGCCTGGGGTGCGGTGCAGGCCACCGCGGCCGGCATCGCGATCGCGCTCGGTGGCATCGTGCGCGATGTGGTGGCCGGCACCGCACCGACGACGGCGCTGGGTGCGGCCACCGGCTACCATTTTGTCTACGCGATCGAAGTGTTGCTGCTGATTGCGACCCTGGTCGCGATCATTCCGCTTCTGCGCCGTGCTGGCGTGCAACCCAAGCGGGAAGCCGGCGCCAGCCCGACCGGCCTTCCGTCCCTTCACACCAAAACGGGGGAATCATGAGCCAAACCATCAGCCGCTTGTATGCCAGCCACGACCAGGCGCGCAAGGCCGCGCACGCACTGGAGAACCACCGGTTCGACCGCTTCAACGCCGTTCATGTGATCGGCCGCGGCGACCCGCCTGCTTCGGTCGACGCCCTCACGGCGACGATCATGAAGGCATGGGTGATCAAGCCCAAGGCAAAGATCCTCGCCGAAGGGGTTGCGCGCGGTGGTGCACTCGTGGTTGTTCAGGCGCCGTTCGGCTCGGGCGTTTCGGCACTCGACGTCCTGCAGAGCTTCGACCCGATCGACTCTGGCGTCCCCGATCACGACGAACCGCCCCTTACCTGGGACGAAGCGACGCCGGTCTCGAACGTGCTGGGCATGCGGGTGCTGCTCGATGACAGCGCCTCGTTCGCCCGGTTCTGGAACGTGCCCGCGCTGTCGAAGAAGTCCGTCACCTGGGGCACGGCGCTGAACCTTCCCGAGATCTCGCGTTCGCGCGGCCCCTTCACCGGCACCTTCGGCATGGCCTTGCTGTCGAACAAGGCCACGATCTTTTCTTCGATGCTGGGCCTGCCGGTGCTTTCCAAGCGGCGTGGCGCCTGAGCCTGCGCGCGAACCGGGCGCCAGGCCCGGTCACTTCCAGGCGAACGCCGGCTGCTCGAAGTGGGCGACCCGGGTCTCGCGGCCGGCGATGCAGACCTCGCTGAACTGGTACAGGATCGCCGCCGTCGGCGCCGCGATCCAGCTGTCGCCCACCGGCATGCGCAGCACCGGATGGGCACTGCCCTCAACCGCGTCAAGGATCGGCGCGTCAGCGCGCTGGAACTCGGTGATAGCGATGCGGTGGATGCTCTGCACTTCGGCCGGATTGGGGCTCAGTTCGCGTGCCGATCCGGCCCAGACGACCACCGGCGTGATGGCAAACCCTGACCGGGTGACGAAGTCGTCCAACCGGCCGAGCACGGCGCTGGCATTGAGTTGCAACCCTACCTCTTCGGCCATCTCGCGCAAGGCCGCCTGCTCGGCCGTTTCGCCCGGTTCGATGCGCCCGCCGGGAAGCGCCCACTGCCCCGCGTGGTTGCGCAGCGCGCTGGAGCGGCGGGTCAGGATCAGCGCGGCCTCGCTGCGCCACATGGCATGCCGAGGCATCCCGGGCAGATCCGCGCCGTGACCCGCGTCGCCGATCGCCACGGCCACCGCCGCGCCATGGCCATCAGTGGCCAGCGAGCGCACGCTGAAGCCGCGCAGGCGCGCTTCGATCAGGTGCTTGAGCGGCAGGTCGCGCTGCATAGCGCGCGCGTCACCACTTGTTGCGCAGCTCACGGAGCTTGACGAAGACAGTCCTCGCGTCGGGCTGCTCCGGCAGCTCCGGGAAGTCGGCCCGCAATTGCGCGATCACGCTGGCGCTACCCAGCCGCAGGAAGGTGTTGAATTCCTTTTCCTGCCCGAGCGTGGTCACGGCCGACGTGGCAGGGTCCTGCCCGACCACCCCGGGCAGCAGCGCCTGCGCGGCTGCGTTGTCGGGTTCGCGCGCGAGCGTGAACTTCAGGTTGTTCTCGATGTAGTCATGGCCCGGATAGATGCGCGTCGCGTCGGGCAGCTTCGACAACTGGTCCGCAAAGGTGGCGTAAAGCTGGTTCACATCGCCGCCGTTGTGGCAGTTGCCGGCGCCGGCGTTGAACAGCGTGTCGCCGGAAAAAAGCGCCGGCTGGTCGCCGTGCGAGCGCAGGCAGATGTGGCAGAAGGTGTGGCCCGGCGTGTCCATGCATTCGAGCTCGACATGCTTGCCGACCTTGATCACGTCGCCCGCCTCCAGGCCGCGATCGACCCCGGGGATGCTTACCCCGGACTTCGCGTGCGCCAGCAGCCTGGCGCCGGTGGCGGCGATCACCGCGGCATTGCCTCCCGTGTGATCGTGATGCTCGTGCGTGTTAAGCACCTGCGTGATCTGCCAGCCGCGGGCCTTGGCGGCGGCGAGGCACTTGACGTGGTCCAGCGGGTCGATGGCGAGCGCCTCGCCCGTGTCGGGGCAGGCGATCAGGTAGTTGAAGTTGCGGTAGGCATTGCCGGTCCAGATGCGCTCGACGATCATGGCGAACTCCCGTTGTCGCCGATTGGCGCGTGAATCATTGTAGGAAGCTGCGGCGCGCTGCGCAGAC
>JANOVJ010000150.1:0-16084 GCA_031417295.1 bacterium
GCCGCAAACACGAAGATAGTCGACTGCCGCTGCGCCCACCTCGTCGGGGTTCTTGAAGGCCTTCATGCCGATCTCGGTCGTCAGCTTGGTGACCTTCTCGCCCAACACGGCGAGCGGGTTGATGAACTCCTGCATCGCTTCGTTGACGCCTTCGTCTTCGACAAACTCGGCAATCAACTTGCCAAACTTCTTGAGCTTGGCGCCGTTGTCGCCCAGCACCTTGCGCCCCAGCAGGTCGAGCGACTGGATCGTGTTGGTGCCTTCGTAGATCATGTTGATGCGCGCGTCGCGCACGTACTGCTCCATGCCCCATTCGCGGATGTAGCCGTGGCCGCCGAAGACCTGCATGCAATGCGAGGTGGCGAGCCAGCCGTTGTCGGTGAGGAAGGCCTTGACGATCGGCGTCAGCAGCGCCACCTCGTCGGCGGACTCCTTGCGGATGGCCTCGTCGGGCGAGTTGAGTTCCTTGTCGATCAGCAGCGCCACGTACAGCGCCAAAGCGCGCCCGCCCTCGGTGAAGGCGCGCGCGGTGAGCAGCATCTTGCGCACGTCGGGGTGGACGATGATCGGGTCGGCCGGCTTGTCCAGCGCCTTCGGGCCGCTGAGCGAGCGCATCTGGATCCGGTCCTTCGCGTAGACCACCGCGTTCTGGTACGCGACTTCGCCCAGCGAGAGCGACTGCACGCCCACGCCGAGCCGCGCCGCGTTCATCATCACGAACATGGCGGCGAGGCCCTTGTGCGGCAGGCCGACCAGCGTGCCGACCGCACCGTCGAGCATCATCTGGCAGGTCGAGTTGCCGTGGATGCCCATCTTGTGTTCGAGCGCGGTGCAGAAGATCGGGTTGCGCTCGCCGGGCTGGCCCGCGGCCGTGACGAGGAACTTCGGCACCACGAACAGCGAAATGCCCTTCGAGCCCGCAGGCGCGTCCGGCAGCCGCGCCAGCACCAGGTGGACGATGTTCTCGGCCAGGTCGTGCTCGCCCGACGAGATGAAAATCTTCTGCCCGGTGAGCCGGTAGCTGCCATCGGGCAGGGCTTCGGCCTTGGTGCGCAGCAGGCCCAGGTCGGTGCCGCAATGCGGTTCGGTCAGGCACATCGTGCCCGTCCACTGGCCGCTCACGAGCTTGGGCAGGAAGACCGCCTTCTGCTCGGGCGTGCCATGCGCGTGCAGCGCCTCGTAGGCGCCGTGCGTCAGGCCGGGGTACATCGCCCAGGCCTGATTGGCCGAGTTCATCATTTCCGAGAAGCACAGGCTCACCGCGGCCGGTAGGCCCTGGCCGCCGAACTCCGGGTCGCAGGCGAGCGCCGGCCAGCCGGCTTCGACGAACTGCTTGTAGGCCTGCTTGAAGCCCTTGGGCGCGGTAACGGCATGGGTCGCCACGTCCAGCGTGCAGCCTTCGGCGTCGCCGCTCTGGTTGAGCGGGAACAGCACTTCGGCGGTGAACTTGCCGCCCTCTTCGAGCACCGCGTTGATGGTGTCGGCGTCGATCGCGGCGTGGGCCGGGAGCGACTTGAATTCGCCCGTCACATCGAGCAACTCGTGAAGCACGAACTGCATGTCGCGCAAGGGCGGGGTGTACTGGGCCATGGGGTAATGCTCCGGGGACGGTGAAACAAGAATGAAATCGGGTTCAGCGCCGCTTGCTGGGCGCCGGTGTTGCGTAGTAGCCGACGGCGCGCTCGAAGCCCGTTCGCGCGCGGTCGACCGCGCCCACGCTGCGCAGCAAACGCGCGTCGTGATGCAACGCGAGGATCAGCCCGTGGATCTCGAACAGCATCTGCTGGGGGTCGGTGTCCGGGCGCAGTTGCCGCTCTTCAATGGCGATCCGGATCGCCAGGCCAAGCGCGTCGTGCCAGGCCTGCACCATCGACACCAGCGCGTCGCGCACCGGGCCGGGCCGGTCGTCGAACTCGACCGCGCCGCTGATGTAGATGCAACCCGAGTCCACTTCCACCGAGACCCGGCGCACCCAGCGCTCGAACAGCGCGCGCAGCCGCGGCAGGCCGCGCGGCTCGACGATCGCGGGGAAGAACACCTCTTCCTCGAACCGGGCGTGGTACTCGCGGATCACCGAAATCTGCAACTCTTCGCGCGAGCCGAAGTGGGCGAACACGCCCGACTTGCTCATCTGCGTGACTTCGGCCAGCGCACCGATCGACAACCCTTCGAGGCCCATGTGCGAGGCCAGTGCGAGCGCGGCGTCAAGGATGGCGGCGCGGGTCTGCTGGCCCTTGTGCAGGGCCTTGGCCGGGCTGGCGTCGTCGCGCAGCGGCTTGATGGCAGGAGGCATGGAGAGATCGGTCACGGTGGCGGGCATCGAAGGGCCGAGCAAAATCGCACGGTCGTTCTATTTTGCAGAAATCTGCCCACCGCGGTGCGCGTGGTGGCGAGTATTTCTAGGGCATCTTGCCTAGTTCGGCCCGTTTCATGGGTCGGTTCGCGGGTTTTCCCGCAGCCCAGCAGCGTGCGTCGGGCGCGCCGGAGGCCCAGGCGGATGCGCCGGGTTTGCCAGCCGGCAGGGCAGCGTGCGCGAGGTGCGACGTACCATCGGCGCGAACAGCGTGGGGAGTCCGGGCATGAAGATCGGAATCGTCGGCCTTGGCGCCGTGGGCGGGTTCATCGCGGCGCGGCTAGCGCTTGCGGGCGCAGGCGGCAGCGGGCACACGATCACCGCGCTGGCCCGAGGCGCCACGCTGAACGCGCTGCGAGAACACGGCCTGAGCTTGCGCATGGCCGGGCAGGAACATCGCGCACCGATCCAAGCCACCGACGACCCGCGCGCGCTCGGCGTGCAGGACCTGGTGGTCGTTGCCGTCAAGGGCCCGGCGCTGGCCGCGCTGGCTGCATCGCTCGCGCCGTTGATCGGGCCGCAGACCGTTGTGCTGCCAGCGATGAACGGCGTGCCGTGGTGGTTCCTGCAAACGCCAGCGCGGGCCGAGCGGCTGCGCGCCGATGAACGGCAACTCGCCAGCATCGACCCGCAAGGCCGCATTGCCGCCGCATTACCGTTCCCACACGTGCTTGGCTGCGTGGTCCATTTCACCTGCAGCAGCCCGGCGCCTGGCGTTGTGCAGCACGGTTTCGGTGAACGGCTGATCGTCGGCGAGCCGGCCGGCGGCGCATCGCCGCGCGCGGAGGCCATGGCCGCGGTGCTGCGCGAAGCCGGCTTCACGGTCGAGGCGAGCCCCGACATCCGGCGCGAGATCTGGTTCAAGCTCTGGGGCAACATGACCATGAACCCGGTCTCGGCGCTGACCGGCGCGACCTCGGACAAGGTTCACGACGATCCGCTGGTGCGCGAGTTCATCTTGAGCGCGATGGCCGAGGCCAAGGCCATCGGCGCCTGCATCGGCTGCCCGATCGAGCAGTCGGGCGAAGAGCGCATGGCGGTGACGCGCCAGCTCGGCGCGTTCAAGACCTCGATGCTGCAAGACACCGAGGCGGGCAGGCCGCTCGAGATCGACGCGCTGGTGGCGGCGGTGCACGAGATCGGCCAGCGTGTCGGCGTGGCCACGCCCTCGATCGGCGCGCTGCTCGGGCTGACGCGGCTGATGGCGCGCACGCGCGGCCTCGTCGCCGCTTGAATCAGGTCGGTTGGATGACCGCCGAAGAATGGATTACGCTCGGGCCCAGGAGGAACCTGCGTGGAAGTGCTGCAACTCGACATCTCGGGCCGGCCCCAGTCATGGATCTCGGCCAAGGAAGCGGCGGTCATCTACGCCAGCGACGGCATTGCCTGGACCATCGGCGACCCGTTCTACGTGCTGCGCGGCGGCACCCAGCGGCGCACCGGCTTGCAGTCAAGGATCGAGGTGCACCCCATCGTGGCCGTGCGCGGCAACATCCCGAGCCGCGCCTGGCGCCAGACGCCCGCGCTGTCGAACCACAAGCTGTTTGCGCGTGACCGCATGGTCTGTGCCTACTGCGGCGGGCGCTTCCACAGCGACGAGCTGACGCGCGAGCACATGGTACCCACTTCGCGCGGCGGGCTGGACACCTGGATGAACTGCATCACCGCCTGCCGGCCGTGCAACGGCCACAAGGGCAACCGGCTGCCCGAGGAAGTGCGCCTGTCCCTGATGTACCTGCCCTACGTGCCGAGCCTGCACGAAGACATGATCCTGCGCGGCCGCCGCATCCTGGCCGACCAGATGGAGTTCCTGCTCGCCAGCGTGCCGCGCAGCAGCCGGCTGCACGGGTAGCAGCTCTCGGAAATTCAGCTCGGCAGCAGCGCCGCCAGCATCGCCTGGTTGGCCTCGCGCAGCTTCTTCGCGGCGAGCTCCTTGCATTGCGCCGCCGAGGCATTCGGGATCGCATCGAAGGCGGTCGCCATCTTCCCCGGCTTGAACAGCAGCAGCTTGCTGATGACAGGCTGGTTGCGTGGCAGCAGCATCACGCGCGCCGCGACGACGCAGGTGTTGGCCTGCGTGAGGCCGCCCTCCACCTGCGCTGCGAAGCCCCACTTGTTGGTCGGGTAGAGCTTGACCAGCTTGGCCGAGACGATCTCGGCGAACAGGCTGTTCACCGTGGCATCGTCAATCAGCGTCGCTGAAGATCGGTTGACGAAAAGGTAGTCCGACGCCGTCTGTGCGATGGCGCTGGCAGATGCGACCAGCAGCACGCCCGCGAGCGCCGTTGCGATTTTTTTCATGGCTTGCCTGTGTTTGTTGGACCCCGCGGATGATGCCCGAGGTCGGCACCGCGCAGCAACCCGAGCGCACCCGCGGGACCGGCGCGGCGCAGTGGGCGGTGACTGGATGCCTGTACAGTCCTTCCCGGTATCGACCGCACCCTTGCCCGCAAGCCAAACCCCGAACCCCATGCACCGCGCCGACCCGTTCGCCGCACTGAACGACGCTCAACGCGCCGCGGTCGAGCATGGCGCGGGCGAGAAGCAGCCGCAAGCGCTGCTCGTCATTGCCGGCGCCGGCTCGGGCAAGACGATGACGCTGGCCTCGCGCGTGGCGCGGCTGGTGCAGGGCGGCGCCGACCCGCAGCGGCTGCTGCTGCTCACCTTCTCGCGCCGCGCGGCGCAGGAGATGGCGCGCCGTGCCGGGCACTTGCTGCAACTGGCGCTTGGCATGCCGTCAACGCAGGCGCCGCCCGCGCTGCGCTGGGCCGGCACCTTCCACAGCATCGGCGCGCGGCTGCTGCGCGACCACGCGGCGCAGATCGGCCTGGCCGAAGACTTCACGATCCACGACCGCGGCGACGCCGAAGACCTGATGGGCTGGGTGCGGCAGGAGCGCGGGCTCGCGGCAACGAAGAACCGCTTTCCGCAAAAGGGCACCTGCCTGGCGATCTACTCGCGCGTGGTCAACAGCCACACGCCGCTGGCCAGCGTGCTGGCGCAAAACTTCCCCTGGTGCGGCGCCTGGGAAGCCGAACTCAAGGGCCTGTTCGGCGACTATGTCGAAGCCAAGCAGCAACAGCACGCGCTCGACTACGACGACTTGCTGCTCTGGTGGCACCAGATGATGACGACCGACGCCGCCCTTGCGCGCGCGGTCGGCGCCCGCTTCGACCACGTGCTGGTCGATGAATACCAGGACACCAACCGCCTCCAAGCCGCGATCCTGCTCGCGCTGAAACCCGGCGGCCGCGGGCTCACGGTGGTGGGCGACGACGCGCAATCGATCTACGCCTTCCGCGCCGCCGAGCTGCGCAACATCCTCGACTTCCCGCAGCAGTGCCTGCCTCCCGCGCGCATCGTCACGCTGGAGCGCAACTACCGTTCGACGCAACCGCTGCTGGCCGCGTCGAACGCGGTGATCGCACTCGCCACCGAGCGCTTCACGAAGCAACTGTGGAGCGACAAGACCTCGTCGCAACGGCCGCAACTGGTGACGGTGGAAGACGAATCGGCGCAGGCGCGCTGGGTGGCCGACCGGATGCTCGAACACCGCGAGGACGGCCTCGCGCTGAAGCGCCAGGCAGCGCTGTTCCGAACTTCGCACCACAGCGCGTCGCTGGAGCTGGAGCTGACCCGGCGCAACATCCCGTTCGTCAAGTTCGGCGGGCTGAAGTTTCTGGAAGCGGCCCACATCAAGGACGCGCTGTCGCTGCTGCGCTGGGCGCAGAACCCGCGCAGCCGGCTGGCCGGGTTTCGGGTGGCGCAACTGGTGCAAGGCATCGGGCCGGCCTCGGCGAGGCGGCTGCTGGATGCGATGGAGCAACCCGTCGGCGACCCGGTGGCCGCACTGCATGCGTTCAAGCCGCCACCGGCCGCCGCCGCCGACTGGCGGGCGTTCACAGGGCTGTATGCCGAACTACAGCAACCCGACGGCGCGATCGGCTGGCCGGGCGAGATGGCAACGCTGCAGCGCTGGCTCGTTCCCCAGCTCGCGCGCCGTCACGACGACATCGCCACCCGGCAAGCCGACCTGACTCAACTCGCCCGCATCGCTGCCGGCTACGCCACACGCGAACGCTTTTTGACCGAGCTGACGCTCGACCCGCCGGCCGCCACCAGCGACGAGTCGGGCCCGCCCGGCCTGGACGAGGACTACACGATCCTCTCGACCATCCACGCCGCCAAGGGCCAGGAGTGGAACGCCGTGTTCGTGCTCAACGTCGTGGACGGCTGCATGCCGGCCGACCTGGCCACCGGCCACGCGGCCGAGATCGAGGAGGAACGCCGCCTGCTCTACGTGGCGATGACGCGCGCCAGGGAGCACCTGCACCTGATGGTGCCGCAGCGCTTCTACGTCACGCAGCAGACGGCGTTCGGCGACCGCCATCTGTATGGGGCGCTGACGCGGTTCATTCCGCCGGAGGTGGCGCAGCGCTTCGAGCTCGTTTCACCCATCGCTGCGCCCGGCGAGGCTGAGCAAAGACATCAGGGCGCGCAACGCGGCTCGGCCGACGTGTCCGCACAGGTGCGGTCGATGTGGCGCTGACGCTGCCGGGCTGGCGTGCCGAGCCCGACTCATGGCCTTGACCCAGGCGGGCCGTGCGCGCCCCGCCGGCAACGGGTTGCGCCGCCTCAGCGCCGGCGGCGGGTGCGAAGGGCCAGCAGGCCGGCACCGGCCAGCATCAGCGCCCAGGTGCCGGGCTCGGGCACCGCCAACACGTCGATGCGGATACTGCCGCCCGACAGGCTGCCGTCGCTCGTGTAGTTGTCATCTGCGTCACTGTATTGCCAGGACCAGCTGTCGCAGCTGAGGGCGCCGCCGACATCGGGATCGTTGTAGTAGCAGTTGCGCGACGCGCTCTCGTTGCTGTAGCCGGAGCGCACGGCGGACTGCCAGCCACCTGACAGGTCGAAATTGAACGATCCGACCTCGGTGAACTTGACCGAGAACGACCAGGTGTTGGCGTAAGAATCGCCGGCCGCCAGCGAAGGGAAGTCGGAGAAGGTTTGCCCGCCGGCCTGCAGCCCCACGTTGGTCAGGGTTTCGTATTCCCAGCTGTACCAGTTGACGTTCCATTCCTGGTAGCCCTCTTGGGGCAGCGGCTCGGTCGGGTTGCTGCCGCCGCCCGCCCACGAGGTGGTGCCGAGCGAGAACGCGACCGAAAAGTCGACCGTGTCACCCACCTTCACCCGGGAGGCGCTGGACCAGAAACTGTCGATGCCGCCACTTGCGGCTTGGGTCAGCGGCGTGAACGCAAGCAGGGTGGCGAGGACGGACGCGGTACGGCTGGAGGAGGACATCGTAAAACTCCGGTGAGGCGCATGGGACGCGGTTGGTTTGAGGGCACGCGACCCTAGCAGCAGCGCAGCCATGCGTCCATCCCGCGAGACGCTTGCAAGCGATCGGCCTGGCCTTGCTGCGCGACGACGCAGCCCACCCCGGCCGCGGGCTTCAGAACGGCGAGATGTGGTCGAAGTTGCCACCGATCGAAGCCGGCACATCGTTCGTGGCGCTGTTCTTGTTCGCCAGAATGGTGCTGCCCCTGACCGTTCTCGCCTGGCCGAGGATGCCCCCCCCGCGAGGCCGTCGCCGCCCTGGGTCGAGAACGTCGAGCGCTCGACGAGGCAGCGGCTCAGCCGCGGGCCGCCAATGCGGCCGGCACCGACAATGCCCCAGCCACCTCGCGCCGCAACATGCTCACCATCCACTTCGCCAACCGCTACGAGACGCTCTCCGCCCTGCTGGCCGAGCGCCTGGCCGCGGGCGAGCGGTCGGTCTTCGTGCCGGACCAGGTGATCGTGCCCAGTGCCGCCGTGCGGCGCCAACTGACGCTCGAACTGGCGCGGCGCCACGGCCTCTGCGCCAACGTGCAGTTCGGCTACCTCGCGCGCTGGCTGTGGCAACTGATCGCGCGCGTCGTGCCCGGCGTGCAGGGCGAATCGCCGTTCGCACCGGACGTGCTCAGCTGGCGCATCGTCGCGGCCCTCGACGACGCCGCGTGGGCCGCCGGCCACGCCCGCCTCGCCGGCTACCTGGCGCGCGCCGATGCGGTGATGCGCTACGAGCTGGCGGCGAAGCTGGCCGGCCTGTTCGACCAGTACATCACCTTCCGCCCCGAATGGCTGGCCGCGTGGTCGCTCGGCAAGAGCGCGGCGATAGGCTCCGGCGACGCCGCGGCCCAGGCCGACCAGGCCTGGCAGGCTGCGCTGTGGCGCCGCGTCAGTGCCGGCCTCGGGGCTGAGCATCCCTCGGCGCCGTTCACCCTGGCCCTGCAATCACGCGGTGCCGCGCTCGTCGAAGCCGGCACGCTGCCCGCGGTGGCGCACGTGTTCTGCCTGCCGACGATGCCGCCGGTGCACCTCGCACTGTTGCAGGCGATCGGCCAGTGCAGCGAGGTGCATTTGTACGCGCTGAACCCCTGCCGCGAATACTGGTTCGAGGTCGTCGATGGCCGTCGCCTCGCCTACCTGGCCGCGCGGGGCCGCGCCGACTATCAAGAGGAAGGCCAGCGCCTGCTCGCCGCCTGGGGCCAGCAGACGCAGTCGCAACTCAGCCTGCTGGTCGAGGCCTGCGGCGAGGCAGGCGTAGACGATGCGCGCTTCGATGACGAGGGTGATGATGAATCCGCGGCCACGACGTTGCTGGCCCGGCTTCAGCGCTCGATCCTCGACCTTGAAGACCTCGCGCCCGCGTCGATCGCGCTGGCCGCCGATGACCGCAGCATCGAAATCCACGCCTGCCATTCGCTGGCGCGCGAACTCGAAGTGCTGCAAGACCGGCTGCTCGCGCTGTTCGCCGATGAGGCCCATGCACCTGCGCCGAGCGACATCCTCGTCGTCACGCCCGATCTCGACGCCGCCGCGCCGCTGATCGACGCCATCTTCGGCACCGCGCCTCCCGACCGCCACATTCCGTTCAACGTCACCGGCCGCGCGCGCAGCCGTGTCAACCCGGTGGCACGGGCGCTGCTGGAACTGCTCGCCCTCGCCGCGTCGCGCTTCACGGCGAGCGCGGTGTTCGGCCTGCTGCAACAGCCACTGGTCGCGCGCCGCTTCGGCCTCGACACTGCAGGGCTCGACCGCATCCACGGCTGGCTGCAGGACGCCGGCGTGCACTGGGCGCTGGACGCCGAACACCGCGCCAGCGTGGGCGTGCCGGCGCAGGCTCGGCACAGCTTTGCCGACGGCCTGGAGCGCCTATTCCTCGGCTATGCGCTGCCGACGGCAGCCGGCGCGCCCTTCGATGGCCGGCTGCCGTCCGGTGACGCCGAAGGGTCGGGCGCGCTTGCGCTGGGCGCGCTGTGGCGTTTTGTCGATACGCTGGCCGCGCTGCAGCGCGAGGTTTTGGCGCCGCTGCCCGCGCCGGCGTGGCCGGCGTTTTTGGCCGGGCTGCTGGAGCGCTTCGTCGCAGCGAGCCGCGACGAACTGGAAGACCTGCGCGAGGTGCTTGCCACGTTGGCAGCATTGAGCGAGCAACTGCGCCGCAGCGAACTTGCGCAGGCACTGCCGCTCGACGTGGTCCGCGCCGCGCTCGTGCAGGCACTCGACGACCCGGCGCGCGGTGGCGTGCCCACGGGCGCCGTCACCTTCTCGTCGATGAGCAGCCTGCGCAGCCTGCCCTACAAGGTGATCTGCGCGATCGGCCTCAACGACGGCAGCTTCCCCACCACCGCGCGGCCGGCCGAATTCGACCTGATGGCGCTGCAACCCCGGCGCGGCGACCGGCAGCGGCGTATCGACGAGCGCAACCTGTTTCTCGATTTGCTGCTGGCTGCGCGCGCGCACTTCTACCTGAGCTACGTCGGCCGCAGCGTACGCGACAACGTGCCCTTGCCGCCGTCAGTGCTGGTCTCCGAACTGATCGAAACCCTGGTGCCCGCCATTGCCGAAGCGGCCGTAGGCAAGGTGCCGCCGGACCGTGCGCGAGCGCGGGCCAGGCTCGTCGTCGAGCATCCGTTGCAGGCGTTTTCCGAAGCCTCATTTCAAACCGATGCCGACCCTCGGCTGCGCAGCTTCCACCGCGAATACGCGCAGGCGTTGCGGTTGAAGCTGGAGGCGCCGGCAGAAGAAGCAGCGGCCACAGCATTCGGCGAGATCGCGGGTGGCGAGATCGCGGAAAGCGGCGATCGCGAAGGCCATGAAGGGAGTGACGCGAGTGACCGGAGTGAAGGCCAAGGCGCGAGCCACGACAGCGACGCAAGCCACAGCGACAGCGACCAGGCCACCGCATCGTCACCGCCGTTCTTTCGCACCGCGCTCGCCGCGCCCGGCGCCGAATGGCGCGATGTATCCATCGAGCGCCTGCTGCAATTCTTCCGCAACCCGTGCCGCTTTCTGCTGCGCCAGCGTCTGGGCATCGAGCTGGCGCGCGACGCCGAAGCGTTGCAGGACGACGAGCCCTTCGTGCCCGGCATTCCGGGCCGCAGCGCACTCGCCGCGCGGTTGCTGCCGGCCTTGCTCGGCGGGGCTGACATCGACAGCGTGCGCGCTCTCGCCCATGCCGGCACCGAGCTGCCCGCAGGCGCCTTCGGCCGCCGCGCGGTGGAGCGTGAGCTGGAAGCCCTGCAGGCCTTCGCCAACCAGCTGCGCCCGTTGACCGAAGAGCCGCTGCTGGACCCGCACTCGATCGACATCGCGCTCACGATTGACGGCCAGAAGTGGCGCGTGCACGGCGGCTTTGCCGACCTGCGCGCCAGCGGCCTGCTGCGCTACCGCTACGACGAACCGCGCGCCACCGACTACCTGAATGCGTGGCTGCAGCACCTGCTGCTCTGCGCAGCCCCGCCCGCGGGCGTGGCGCTGCGCACCACCTGGCAGGCGCGCGGCGTGCGCTTCAGCCTGGCGCCGTGCGACAACCCGCTCGGCGTGCTGCGCGGCTTGCTGGCCCTCTACGAACAGGGTTTGCGCGCGCCGCTCTACTTTTTTCCAAAGACGGCGTGGAAGTTCATCGAGAGCGGCGGGAGCGTCTCTGTCGCCACCACCGCCTGGCGCTCGACCAAAGAGCGCCCGTTCGGCGAAGAGGCCGATGCCGCCTACCGCCTGGCGCTGCGTGGCCTGCCCGACCCGATGGGCGACGGCTTCGGCGAGTTTGAAGCCTGCGCGCATGCCGTGTTCGGCCCGTTGCGCGATGGTCTTGAAGCGCAGGCGGCAACATGAACGAAGGCGCCCAGGCGTTCGATGTGTTCGCTTGCCCGCTGGCCGGCACCAGCCTGATCGAGGCCTCGGCCGGCACCGGCAAGACCTGGAACCTGTGCGGGCTGTACCTGCGGCTGCTGCTCGAACGCGAGCTTGAAGTGCAGCGCATCCTCGTCGTCACCTTCACCAAGGCGGCAACGGCCGAGTTGCGCGAGCGCATCCGCAGCCGCATCGTCGAGACCCTGGCGTTTCTGCAAGGCGCCGCGAGCGACGGCCAGGACCCGTTCGTGCCGCGTCTCGTCGAGACGCTCCGCGGCGAGCGTGGCCTGGCCGACAGCGACATGGCCACCCGCCTCGCACTCGCGCTGCAAACCTTCGACGAGGCGTCGATCTTCACCATCCACGGCTTCTGCCAGCGTGCGCTCTCAGACACGCCGTTCACGGCGCAGATGCCGCTCGCGCTCGAAGCGGTGCAGGACGACAGTGACTTCGTCAGCGCCGCAGCCAACGACTTCTGGCGCCAGCGCGTGGCCGGCGACCGCATCGACCCCGCGCTCGCCGCCGTGCTCGTCAAGCGCAAGGACTCGCCGGAAAAGTTCGCCAAGCTGCTCAAGCGCCACCTTGCCAAGGCGCTGGCCGTGGCGCTCTGGCCGAAGGGCATCGAAGCGCCTGGCGCGCAAGCCGAGAGCACCGCGTTGGGCGCCGCGCACGAGGCCGCGCGAAGCCTCTGGCACGGCCAGCGTGAGGCGATCGTGCGGTGCGTGCTGGCGGCGCTGTCGCAGTTGCACGGCGGAACCTACAAGGCCGAAGCGGTGCACGCCGCGGCCCTCGGCTGGGACACCGTGCTCGCCGGCAGTGACGCACTGGCCGCGCTCGACGCCACGCCCGACAAGCTCGATCTGCTCACCACCGCGCGGCTGAAGCCGAAGAAGAACTGCGTCGCGCCCGAGCACCCGTTCTTCGGCGCCGCGCAGCAGTTGCTAGACCTGCGCACCTCGACCGAGCAGGCGCTTGCGCTGACGCGGCTGGCGCTGCTGCGCGACTTGCTCGCCGAAGGCAGCGTCGCACTGCGCCAGGCCAAGCGCCAGCGGCGCATCGTCGCCTTCGACGACATGCTGTTCAACCTGCACGAGCGGCTGACCGGCGGCGACGCGCCCTGGCTCGCTGCCGCGCTGCGCGCGCGCTTCCCGGCCGCGCTGATCGACGAGTTCCAGGACACCGACCCGCTGCAGTTCGCGATCTTCAAGACCGTCTATGGCGACAGCACTGCGCCGCTGTTCCTCGTCGGCGACCCGAAGCAGGCGATCTACAGCTTTCGCAATGCCGACCTGCACACCTATCTGCAGGCACGCAAGGAGGCGACCGCCGAGTACACGCTGGTCGAGAACCAGCGCGCCAGCGGGCCGCTGATCGATGCATTGAATGGCCTGTTCGGCGCTAACGAACGCGCCTTCATGCTCGACGGCCTGGGCTACCGCCAAGTCGGCCTGGGCGCCAAGCCGCGCCAGGCTTTCGTGGACCGCACGCTGGCGCGCGCGCCGCTGCAAGTCTGGGCCTTGCCGAACGACGCGCAGACCGGCGCGCCAATGCTGAAGCAGCATGCGCAAGCCGCGGTTGCCGCCGCCACGGCCGGCGAGATCGCGCGCCTGCTCGGGGCGGCGCGGCAAGGCGACATCACCCTCGCCGGCCAGCCGCTGCGTGCCGGCGACATCGCGATGCTGGTGCGCAGCCACCGCCACGGCGCGGCGATGCGGCTGGCGCTGTCTGCCGTCGGCGTGGGCAGCGTCGAGCTGTCGCAGGCCAGCATCTACCGCAGCCCCGACGCGGAAGATCTGGGCCGGCTGCTCGCCGCCGTGCTGGAGCCGACGCGCGAGCGCTTGCTGAAGGCCGCGCTCGCCACCGCAGCGCTGGGCCTGGACGCCGCGGCCATCGACGCGCTGGCCGCCGACGAAGCGCAGATGCTGGCCTGGGTCGAGCGTTTCGCCGCCAGCCGCGAAGCCTGGCGGGCGCGCGGCGTCGGCTTCATGCTGCGCGCGCTGATGCAGCGCGAACACGTCGCCGAGCGCCTGCTCGCGCGCCCGGACGGCGAGCGGCGCCTGACGAACCTGCTGCACCTCGCCGAATGCCTGCACCAGGCCGCCGAAGCGCACCCCGCGCCCGACGCGCTGCTGCGCTGGTTCCAGACCCAGCGCCAGGCCGAGGGCAGTGACGACGCGACGCAGTTGCGGCTGGAGTCCGACCGCAACCTGGTGCAGATCGTCACCATCCACAAGGCCAAGGGGCTGGAGTACCCGGTCGTGTTCTGTCCCTTCCGGTGGGACGGCCGGCGCGGCGGCTTCGCCAACGGGCTGGACGGCGTGGAATACCACGACGACGCGGGCCGCACCGTGCTCGACTACCGCAAAGACCTCGACGACGAGTACAACGCGGCCGAAGTGTCGCGGCGCAACCGGCTCGAAGCCGCAGCCGAAGACCTGCGCCTGATCTACGTTGCGCTGACACGCGCCGTCCACCGCTGCGTGCTGGTGGCCGGCGGCTACCTCACGAAGCACGGCAAGAGCACAAGCCCGAAGGAAGCCGCGGGCAGCTTGCTGAACTGGCTCGTGGCGGGCGATGCGCAAGATCCGGATACGTGGTTGAACGGCACGCGCGATCTGGACGCGATTGCTGCGGCCTGGGCGGCGCTGGCGGCGCGGCACGGCCCGGCGCTGGCGGTTGCGCCCTTGCCCGACGCCGTGGTCACGCCGCTGGCCGCCGACAGGCCCGCGCCCGAGTCGCTGGCGGCGTTGCCGGCGCCGCAAAGCATCCCGTCGGCATGGTGGATCGGCAGCTACAGTGCGCTGGCCCATGGCGCGATGCACGAGCAGGCCGCTGTCGATCACGACTTGCGCACCGAACCCACGCCCGCAGAGCAACCGCCGCGCTTGCCCACCTTCGCAACCGCAGCCGCGCAGGCAATCGACCCCGCAGCCGCACAGGCACCTGCACCCGCACCCGCACCCGCGCCCGCACCCGCGCCGCGGCTGGCCGAAGACGACATCCTGCGTTTCCCGCGCGGCGCGGCGGCCGGTGAATGCCTGCACGCGGTGTTCGAGCGGATCGACTTCACCGACCCGGCGGGCTGGCCGGCAACCGTCGCCGATGCGCTGCGCCAGCACCGCGCCAGCCTGCCCGGCTCGCCGGCTGCGGCCGGCTTCCGGACCGACAGCGATGGTGGTGGCGATATCGCCACCGCCACCGACGCAGCGCGGGCCCGGATGCTGCAACGAATGCTCGGCGACGTGCTGGCCACGCCGCTGCCCGTGGGCACGGCGCAGCCGCTGCGGCTCGGCACTGTGCCGCACCCGCGCCGGCTGGTCGAGCTGGAGTTTCACCTGCCCGCCCACCGGCTCGAAGACCGCGCCTTGAACGCCACGCTGGCCAGCCTCGGCTACGCCGTGCCGCGGCTGGCCTTCGGCACGCTGCGCGGCTACCTGAAGGGCTTTATCGACCTGGTGGTCGAGCACGACGGGCGCTACTTCATCGTCGACTGGAAGTCGAACCACCTCGGCGACACGCCGGCCGACTACGCCGACCATGCCGAGGCGCCGCTCGCCGCCGCGATGCTCGAACACGGCTACCACCTGCAAGCGCTGCTCTACTGCGTGGCGCTCGACCGGCTCTTGCGCCAGCGCGTGGCCGGCTACGACCCGGCGCAGCACTTCGGCGGCTCGCTCTACCTGTTCGTGCGCGGCGTGCGGCCCGGCTGGACGACGCCCAGCGGCGCGCCGGCCGGCGTCGTCTTCGACCGGCCGTCGCCAGGAGCGTTGCGTCGCCTTTCGGCCTTGTTCGACAGCGCCGAGGCAGCAGCATGACCGACGCTCGCCACGACGCGCCGGATGCGCTGCTCGCCGAAGGCTTCGCTCGCCAGGCCGAACGCTGGGCGCGCGCACGCAGCGCTTCGGCCAGCGCAACCTGCGCGGTGCGGCAGGCGGCCGAAGCGGTGAGCCTGGCCACATCGAACGGCCATGTCTGCGTTTCGCTGCACGACCTGGCCGCAACGGGCACCGAGCTCGCGGGGGCCGCGGCGTGGCGTGAAGCCCTGCTTGCGTCGGGCGTGGTTGGCGCGGCGGAAGCGCCGGGGAACTTTCCGCTCGTGCTCGACGCCGATGGCCGGCTCTACCTGCACCGCTACTTCGACTACGAACGCCGCCTCGCCGTGCGGCTGATGCGCGCGCAGTCGTTCGAGACACCGGCCGGCGACGCCGAAGACCCATCGGCGCTGCGCCGGCAACTCGACGCCCTCTTCGCCGCCAACGCAACGCAACTCGCCGGCCAGCCCGACTGGCAAAAGATCGCTGCCGCATTGGCGCTGCGCGGGCGCCTGTGCGTCATCAGCGGCGGGCCCGGCACGGGCAAGACGACCACCGTCGTCAACCTGCTGGCCTGCCTGATCGCGCAGGACCCGAACTGCCGCATCGCGCTCGCCGCGCCTACCGGCAAGGCCGCGGCGCGCATGACCGACGCGATCCGCCAACGCGCCGCGCACCTGCCCGACGCCATTCGCAGCCGGCTGCCCACCGAGTCGTTCACGATCCACCGCCTGCTCGGCGT
>JANOVJ010000151.1:0-2187 GCA_031417295.1 bacterium
GATGTGAAACGGCACGCCCTGCCAGCGCCATGAATCGACAAACAACCGCAGCGCCGCGAAGGTCTCGGTCTTCGAATCGGCGGCCACGCCCGGCTCCTTCAGGTAGCCCGTGAACTGGCCGCGCACGATGTCGTCTTCGCCCAGCGTGCGCATCGCCTTCAGCACCTTGACCTTCTCCTCGCGGATCGACTCGCTGTCGGTGCGCACCGGCGGCTCCATCGCCAGGTTGGTGAGCAACTGGAACAGGTGGTTCTGCACCACGTCGCGCGTCGTGCCGGTGGCGTCGTAGAAGCCGCCGCGGCCCTGCACGCCGAAGTCCTCGGCCATCGTGATCTGCACGCTCTCGACGTGATCGCGGTTCCAGAACGGTTCGAGAAAGCTGTTCGCAAACCGGAAGTGCAGCATGTTGTGCACCGGCGCCTTGCCCAGGTAATGATCGATGCGGAAGATGCGTTTCTCGTCGAAGCTGCGCAGCAGGACTTCGTTCAGCGCCAGCGCCGAGGCCAGGTCGTGCCCGAAGGGCTTCTCGACGATGATGCGCGCGCCGCCCTGCGCGCAGCCTGCCGCCGCAAGCTGCTCGACGACGGCGCCGAACAGCGCCGGCGGGATCGCCATGTAGTGCGCCGGCCGCTGCGCATCGCCAAGCTGCTTGCGCAGCGCGGCGAAGGTGGCGGCGTCAGCGTAGTCGCCATCCACATAGCGCAGCAGGGCCAGCAGCTTCTCGAACGCGGCCGGGTCGAGGCCACCATGTTTTTCAAGGCTGTCGCGAGCGCGGGCCTGGAACTGTTCGAGGTTCCAGCCGGCCTTGGCCACGCCGATCACCGGCACGTTGAGGTGGCCGCGCTTCAACATCGCCTGCAGCGAAGGGAAGATCTTCTTGTAGGCCAGGTCGCCCGTGGCACCAAAGAAGACCAGGGCGTCGGCGGGGGCGTTTTGCTGGGTGGCCATCGTGTTCGCCTTCGCTTTTTTACCTTACTTGTCGCCCGACTTCTTCTCGAGGTGGCCGCCAAACTGGAAGCGCATCGCCGAGAGCAGCTTGTTCTGGAACTCGGCCTCGCCGCGCGAGCTGAAACGCTCGTACAGCGCTGCCGTGAGCACCGGCGCGGGCACGGCCTCGTCGATCGCGGCCTTGATCGTCCAGCGGCCCTCGCCGGAATCGGACACGCGGCCGCCGAACTTCGCCAGCGCCGGGTCTTCGACCAGCGCCGTCGCCGTCAGGTCGAGCAGCCACGACGCGATCACGCTGCCGCGGCGCCAGACTTCGGCAATGTCGGGCAGGTTCAGGTCGTACTGGTAGTGCTCGGGGTCGCGCAGCGGCGTGGTTTCGGCGTCGGCGGCGTGCTGCTGCTTGCCGACGTTGGCGGATTTGAGGATGCCCATGCCCTCGGCATACGCGGCCATCATGCCGTACTCGATGCCGTTGTGAACCATTTTCACGAAGTGGCCGGCGCCGCTCTCGCCGCAGTGCAGGTAGCCGTCTTCGGCGGTGCCGGTGTTCGGCGCGCGACCGGGCGTGCGGTCGATCGTGCCGATGCCCGGGCCGAGCGTCTTGAAGATCGGGTCGAGCCGTTGCACCGTCGCCTTGGGCCCGCCGATCATCATGCAGTAGCCGCGCTCCAGGCCCCAGACGCCGCCACTCGTGCCGACGTCGACGTAGTCGATCTGCTTGGTGGCAAGCTCCTTCGCGCGCCGGATGTCGTCGACGTAGTACGAGTTGCCGCCGTCGATCAGCGTGTCGCCAGCTTCGAGGTGGGGCAGGATGTCGGCAATGGTCTTGTCGACCACGGCAGCAGGCACCATCAGCCAGACCGCGCGCGGCTTGGCGAGCTTGGCCACCAGGTCGGCCAACGACGTTGCGCCGGTCGCGCCTTCCTTGGCCAGGCCGGCCACCGCATCGGGGGACATGTCGAACACCGTGCACGTGTGGCCGTTCTTGAGCAGCCGGCGAACCATGTTGGCGCCCATGCGGCCGAGGCCGATCATTCCGAGTTGCATGACTGTTTCCTTGTTGGGATGGTGGTGCACGACGGCGCAAGCGTCAGCGACGAGCTTGCTCGAAGATGGCGACGAATTCGAGATAGCGGCGCGCGATCTCGGCCACCGCCGCCTCGCGCGTGAGTTGGCCCGCGCGCCAGCCAACCAGCGGTTGCCAGAAGTCGGTGCGGCCGACGGCGAAGCCGATGAAGC
>JANOVJ010000152.1:0-4992 GCA_031417295.1 bacterium
TACCGCGAGCCACTGCTCGCGCTCGGCGTCGACCTGTACGAAGTCAGCTCGTCGCGCGTCAAGCGCAACAAGCGTGATGGGCTGTTCGGCGCCTCGCTCGGCCGCCTGCACGCCAAGGTGGCGGTGATCGATCGCAAGACACTGTTCGTCGGCTCGATGAACCTCGACCCGCGCTCGGCCACCATCAACACCGAGCTCGGTGCGGTGATCGACAGCCCGGAGCTGGCGCGCGAGCTGATCCGCGTGATCGACATCGACCGCCTGCAAAGCGCCTACCGGGTGCGAAAGGCGGCCGACGGGTCGGGCATCGAGTGGTTGTCGATGGACGAAGACAACGAGATGATCCTGACCGAGGAACCCGATTCGACGCTGTGGCAGAGAATCAAGCTCTGGCTGTTGAAACCGCTGGTGCCCGAGTCGCAGCTGTAGCAGCGGCGGCCATACCACGATGAAGGAGAACCCATGAAGCGCCGAAGCGTGGTGATGATGGCGGCGTTGCTGCCGGTGGCGCGCGGGGCTCGGGCGACGCTCGACGTCGGCGAGAAGGCGCCCGACTTCAGCGCCGCGGCAGCGCTGGCCGGCAAGCCGTTCAGCTATTCGCTCGCGCAGTCGCTCGCCAAGGGGCCGGTGGTGCTTTATTTCTTTCCGGCCGCGTTCTCGGAAGGCTGCTCGATCGAGGCCCACGAGTTTGCCGAGGCGATGCCGAAGTTCGAGGCTCTCGGCGCGAGCGTGATCGGCGTCTCGACCGACGACATCCAGGTGCTGAGCCGTTTTTCGGTGCAGGCCTGCCAGGGCAAGTTCCCGGTCGCGTCGGACGCCAGCATGGCCATCGTCAAGGCCTACGACGCGGCAATGGTCACACGGCCCGAGTACGCGAACCGCGTGTCGTTCGCGATCGCGCCGAACGGGGTCGTGCTCACCAGCTACAAGAGCCTGAATCCGACCAAGCACGTCGAGAAAATGCTCGACGCGCTGCGGCAGTGGCAGGAGGCCAAGGCCAAGGCCAAACCGTGATCTTCTTCAGTTGGCGCCAGCGTCGCGTTTCACCCCAAGCAGCGCGTCCTTCAATAGATAGTCAGCCGGCGACTTGCCGAGCCAGATCTTCATCAGCGCGTTGTAGAACTCGGGCTCCTTGATCGGCTCGCCGGTGGCTTTTCCGTTGATCAGCACCACGGTGCCGGCACCGGGCAGCCAGTCGATCGAAAACGAGTCGCCGGCCTTCAGGTTCTTCTTTGCCGCGAACAGCTCGCCGAGCCAGATGGTGCCCGGAATCGCCTTCGCGAACTCCTCGCGCGAGGTGTTCTGCTCGATGCCCTTGATGAAGAGCTTGCCCAACTCGTTGGCGTCGATGTCGCGCAGCATCACGATGTGCAGCCGCCGCGCGCCGGTATGGGCGAGCACGGCCTCGGCCGTCTGTGCCTTGGGCGCGAGGTAGAGCCCGGCGGTGTAGACCTTGATGATCAGTTTGTAGCGCACGCCGGCGCCGTTGAGCTGCAGCGTGCTGCCGGCGAGTGGCAGGCTGTTGTCGTACTTCACGCCGGCGATTTCGGTGGTGGTCTGGGCTTGGGCGGGCAGAGTGGTGGCAAGGCCGGTGCCGATGGCAAGGGCGAGCAGCAGGCGACGAATCAAGGGGAACCTCCGAACAGCAAGGGCACGGCCGGCAGCCGCGAAGCGGCGGAGTGTGCCGTCGCCGGGCGGGCCGCGTCCAGTCACCAATTCACGAACCGTTGCCGCCAGGCGATGACGCCAGAGGTTGGCACCGGGCCGCCTGCTACACTTTTATTCATGTTTATTGCGCGCAAACCCACCCACAGGTCGCACGACCGGGGAGCCTGGCCCTGGCGGTCGCCAGCGAGTCTCGCCTGAGTTTGCCGCGGGCGGCAGCGAACCTTCTTTCGCGCCTGCACCGTCCGGCTCCACCGCGCTGACAGCAACCGTCAGCCACCCGCATCGACAGCATTGCCAGGCAACCGCGCCACGCGCGGTGCCCGGCCGTGAAGGGCTACCGACGTGATCACCGAACTTGAATTCAAGAGCTTGGCTCAGCAAGGCTACAACCGCATTCCGCTCATCGCCGAGGCGTTTGCGGACCTCGAAACACCGCTCTCGCTGTACCTGAAGCTGGCCGCCAGCGGTGGCAACGGCAGGCACAGCTTCTTGCTCGAATCGGTGGTGGGCGGCGAGCGCTTCGGGCGCTATTCGTTCATCGGCCTGCCGGCGCGCACCTTGTTGCGCGCAACCGGTTTCGTGACCGAGGTCGTCACTGACGGCGAGGTGGTCGAGACGCACGAAGGCAACCCGCTCGACTTCATCGCCGCCTACCAGCAACGCTTCAAGGTCGCGCTCAGCCCCGGCATGCCGCGCTTCTGTGGCGGGCTGGCGGGCTACTTCGGCTACGACGCGGTGCGCTACATCGAGCCGCGTCTTGCGAAGGTACAAAAGACCGGCGGGATCGACACGCCCGACGTGCTGCTGCTGCAGTGCGAGGAGCTGGCCGTGATCGACAACCTGTCGGGGCGGCTGTACCTGATCGTCTACGCCGATCCGGGCCAAAGCGAGGCGTTCTTCAAGGCCAGGCGGCGCTTGGCCGAACTGGGTGACAAGCTCAAGTACAGCGTCACGGCGCCGCCGGTGAAGCGCGGGCCGGCGCACGCGGTGGAGCGCGAGTTCGCGAAGGACGACTACATCGCCGTGGTGCTGCGCGCGAAGGAGTACATCGCCGCCGGCGACATGATGCAGGTGCAGGTGGGGCAGCGGCTGAAGAAGCGCTACACCGAATCGCCGCTGTCGCTGTACCGCGCGCTGCGTTCGCTGAACCCGAGCCCGTACATGTATTTCTACGACATGGGCGAGTTCCAGATCGTCGGCGCCTCTCCGGAAATTCTGGTGCGCCAGGAGCACACGAGCGAGGGCGACAAGGTGACGATCCGGCCCCTCGCCGGCACCCGCCCGCGCGGCGCGACGCCGGCGCAAGACCTGGCGCTCGAAGCCGAACTCAGCGGCGACCCGAAGGAGCGCGCGGAGCATGTGATGCTGATCGACCTGGCGCGGAACGACATCGGCCGCATCGCGAAGACCGGCAGCGTGAAGGTGACCGAGGCCTTCACGGTCGAGCGCTACTCGCATGTGATGCACATCGTGAGCAATGTCGAAGGCTTGTTGAAGCCCGGCATGACGAGCCTGGACGTGCTGCGCGCTACCTTCCCGGCCGGCACGCTGACCGGCGCGCCCAAGGTGCGGGCGATGGAAATCGTCGACGAGCTGGAGCCGGTGAAGCGCGGCATCTACGGCGGGGCTTGCGGCTACCTGAGCTTCGCCGGTGACATGGACGTGGCGATCGCGATCCGCACCGGCATCGTCAAGGACGGCGTGTTGTACGTGCAGGCCGCGGCGGGGGTGGTGGCCGACTCGGTGCCCGAGCTGGAGTGGAAGGAAACCGAGGCCAAGGCACGCGCGCTGATCCGCGCGGCCGAGCTGGTCGATGCCCGGCGCCAGCACGCCTTCGACATTGCTCACCAGGTGCATCACATGCGAGTAGCGCTCGACGGCGAAGGCTTGCGTGACCTTGACACTGCCGATGGCGGCGATGCGGCCGATGTCGTTGCGCGCCAGGTCGATCAGCATCAGGTGCTCGGCGCGCTCTTTGTCGTCGGTCAACAGCTCGGCTTCGAGCGCCGCGTCGGCCTCGGGCGTGGTGCCGCGCGCTCGGGTGCCGGCCAGCGGCCGAATCGTCACCTTGCGCCCGCCCTCGGCCAGGCGCTCCTCGCGCACCAAAAACTCCGGCGAAGCGCCGACGATCTGGAACTCGCCCATGTCGATGAAGTACATGTAGGGGCTCGGGTTGAGCGCGCGCAGGGCCCGGTACAGGCTGAGCGGGCTGGCGGTGTAGCACTTTTTCAGGCGCTGGCCGATCACCACCTGCATGCAGTCGCCGGCGGCGATGTAGTCCTTGGCGCGCTCCACGGCGCGCATGAAATCGGCCTGGGCGAAATCGCGCTCGACGGCGTGCGCCGGGCCGCGCTCGACCGTCGGCGCGGCGACGCTGTGGCGCAGCTTGCCGGCGAGCTCGGCCAAGCGCTGCGTGGCCTGGGTGTAGGCGCCGGGCTGCGCCGGGTCGGCCCAGACGATCAGGTGCAGGCGCCCCGACAGGTTGTCGATCACGGCCACTTCTTCCGTCAGCAGCAGCAGGATGTCGGGCGTACCCAGGCCGCCGGGCTTGCGCGTGGCGGCCAGCCGCGGCTCGATGGCGCGCACGGCTTCGTAGCCGAAGTAGCCGGCCAGGCCGCCGCAAAAACGCGGCAGGCCCTCGCCGATGGCCGGGCGCAGGCGCTGCTGGTAGGCGGAAATGAATTCGAGCGGGTTGCCCTCGAAGCGCTCGACCACAACGCCCTCGGTGACGACCTCACAGGCCGTGCCGGTGGCGCGCAGCAGGGTTCGCGCCGGCAGGCCAATGAACGAATAGCGGCCGAAGCGCTCACCGCCCACCACCGACTCCAGCAAGCAACCGTGGCGCTGCGCGCCCACCAGCTTGAGGTACAGCGACAGCGGCGTTTCCAGGTCGGCGAAGGCTTGGCTGCTCAGTGGGATGCGGTTGAAGCCTTGCGCGGCGAGGCGCTTGAATTCGAGTTCGGAGATCACTTCAGGGTCCTTCTGGGCCCGCCCGCTGCGGCGGGCATCGGCGGCCAGGCGCGGGGCGACAACTTCAAGGCGGCGAGGCCGAGGCCCCGCCAGCGGTCATCAGGCTTGCGGCGCGCGACGCCAGGGCCAGGCTCCCCGGCCCTGCGGCCCGGCGCCCATCGATTGGCGTGAAGTGATCGTCATGTTGCGAGCCAGTTTAGCAGCGCGAATTCGCTCAACGCCCGGCCAATTCAGCCCGCATCGCGTCGATCACCGCCTTGTAATCCGGCTTGCCGAAGATCGCGCTGCCAGCGACAAAAGTGTCGGCGCCGGCGTCGGCGATGCGACGGATGTTATCGACCTTGACGCCGCCAT
>JANOVJ010000153.1:0-9414 GCA_031417295.1 bacterium
GACGAAGGCGGTTTCGCGCCGACGGTGGCCAGCCACGAAGCGGCCATCCAGCTGATCCTGGAAGCGATCGACAAGGCCGGCTTCACCGCCGGCACGCAGGTCGCGCTCGGCCTCGACTGTGCGGCGAGCGAGTTCTACAAGGACGGCAAGTACGTGCTGAGTGGCGAAGGCCTCACGCTCTCTGCCAGCGAGTGGACCGACATCATGGCGACCTGGGTCGACAAGTACCCGATCATCAGCATCGAAGACGGCATGGCCGAAGGCGACTGGGACGGTTGGAAGCACATGATGGACCGCCTCGGCTCGAAGGTGCAGATCGTCGGCGACGACCTGTTCGTGACCAACACGAAGATCCTGAAGGAAGGCATCGAGAAGCGCGTTGCCAATTCGATCCTGATCAAGATCAACCAGATCGGCACGCTGACCGAAACCTTCGCCGCGATCGAGATGGCCAAGCGGGCCGGCTGGACGGCCGTGATCAGCCACCGCTCGGGCGAAACCGAAGATTCGACGATTGCCGACATTGCGGTGGGCAGCAACGCCGGGCAGATCAAGACCGGCTCGATGAGCCGCTCCGACCGCGTTGCCAAGTACAACCAGTTGCTGCGGATCGAAGAAGACCTCGGCGACGTGGCGAGCTACCCGGGGCGCGGCGCGTTCTACAACCTGCGCTGAAGGCCGGCGTCGCGCCTCGATCGAATTCCAGGCGACGCCCGATTCGTGGATCGCCAACCCTGATGCGCCTCGTCACCCTCGCCCTGCTGGCCTTGCTCGCCCTCGTCAATGCCGAACTCTGGTTCGGCAAGGGCGGCGTGCCGCGCAAGATGGAACTCGAAGCCAAGCTGCAAACGCAGCGGGCCGAGAACGACGCCGCCAGGGCCCGCAACGACCAGTTGTCGGCCGAGGTGCGCGACCTGAAGGAAGGCCTGGAGATGGTCGAGGAAAAGGCCCGCTACGAACTCGGCATGGTCAAACCCGACGAGATCCTGGTGCAGATTTCCAGCAAGCCCTGACCTCGGCCGCCCGACTTCGATGACCGCCCTGCTGCAGTTCCTGCAGCCCTTCCTCCTGCCCGCCTTCACGGCCTTTGGCGCGCCCATCACCTGGCTCGAGCTCGTGGCCTTCGTGCTCGCGCTGGCGATGGTGGTGTTGAACATCCGCGTCAACGCGCTCGCCTGGCCGCTGGCGATGGTCAGTTCGCTGCTCTACTTCGCGCTGTTCTGGAACAGCCGGCTGTATGGCGATGCGAGCCTGCAGATTTTCTTCGTCGTCGTTGCGCTGTGGGGCTGGTGGCAGTGGCGGCGCGGCACGGCCGCCGACGGCGCGGCGCTGCGCGTCACCTGGCTGCCGGCGCGGCGCCGCTGGGCGCTGCTGCTTGCGATGGCGCTGGCCTGGCCGGCCACCGGCCTCTTCCTGCGCCACACCACCGACACCGACGTGCCCTGGTGGGACGCCTTCCCCACCGCCGGCAGCGTGATCGGCCAGTGGCTGCTCGGGCGCAAGCATGTCGAGACCTGGGCGGTCTGGATCGTTGTCAACGTCGTCAGCGTCGCGCTGTTCGCCTACAAGGGCCTGTGGCTGACTGTCCTGCTCTATGCAGTGTTCATCGCGCTGTCGTGGCAGGGCTGGCGGGCCTGGGCGCGGCTCGCTGCGGCATCGAGATGAAGCCTGCTTTCGTGATTGGCATCCTGGGCGCCGAGAGCAGCGGCAAGACGCAACTCGCACACGCGCTGCAGGCACGGCTGGCGGCCGACGGGCAGTCGGCCGCGACGGTCGGCGAAGCGCTGCGCGCGTTCTGCGACCGGCTCGGCCGCACGCCGCACGAGGATGAGCAGGTGCGAATCGCCACCGAGCAGACACGGCTCATCGAGGCCGCCGCCAAAGGCCATTCGGTCGTCGTCGCCGACACCACCGCGTTGATGATCGCCGTCTACAGCGAGTTCGTGTTCGGCGACAAGCGCCTCTACGCGATGGCCGAGACGGCGCACCGCCGCTGCGACCTGACCCTGCTCACCGCGCTCGACCTGCCCTGGCAGGCCGATGGCCTGCAGCGCGACGGCGCCCATGTGCGCGAGCCGGTCGATGCGCTGATCCGCGCCGCGCTGCAGCGCATCGGGCGGCCGTTCGTGGTCGTCTCGGGCCGCGGCGAGGCGCGGCTGGCGTCGGCCTGGCGCGCCGTTCAGCAGGCGCTGAAGCCGCCACGCGACGAAGGCGAGGTCGAAGTCGAAGGCGGGGCCGGCCGAGCGGCCTGGCACTGGCGCTGCGAGCGCTGCGGCGACGCGGCCTGCGAACGCCGCCTGCTGCCCCCGATCCCGCGGCCGGTGTCGCCCACGTGAGCGCGCATTTCGCGCCGACCTGCTAGCCTCGATCGATGTCGCTCAAGCCCTCCCGGCGCTCCCGCCGCTCCCAGCCCGTTGCCATGTCGCAAGGACAGGTCGCGCTGATGCTGACGCTGCTGCTCGGGATCCAGCCCGTCACGACCGACCTGTACCTGCCGGGCCTGCCCTCGCTCGCGGCGGCGCTGAACGCGCCGATGAGCGCGGTCCAACTCACGTTGTCGGCCTTGATCGTCAGCTTCGGCGTGGCCCAGCTCGTCTGGGGCCCGCTCTCCGACCGCTTCGGGCGCCGGCCGATCCTGCTCGCCGGCCTGGCGCTGTACAGCCTGGCGGCGGCCGGCGCCGCGCTGTCGCCGACGATCGAATGGCTGGTCGCGTGGCGCGCGCTGCAATGCGTGGGCATGGCCGCCTCGGTCGCCTGCGGGCGCTCGATCGTGCGCGACCTGTACGAGCCGCGCGAAGGCGCGCGCGTCCTGTCGCGCGCGCTCGGCGGCCTGGGCCTGGTGGCGATGTGCGTGCCGCTGCTCGGCGGCGTGTTGGCGCATCACTTCGACTGGCATGTGGCGCTGGGGGCGGTGTCCTTGTTCGGCGTGTTCGCGCTGGCCTGTGTGGCCTCGCAGTTCGAGGAAACGCTGTCGCGCAAGAACCCGCGCGCAACCGAGCTGCGCCAGATTGCCGCCCACTGGCGGCGCATCCTGCGCCATCCGACCTTCATCGCCTGGACCGCACTGCTTTGCGCCACCTGGGGCGGGCTGTTCACGGTGCTCGCATCGTCGTCGTTCGTCTTCATCGAGGTGCTGGGGGTCGGCAAGATCGCTTACGGCGCCGTGCTCGCCATCTGCTCGCTGGCTTATGTGGGCGGCACCTTCCTGTGCCGCTTCCTGCTTGCGCGCGGCAACGCTTCGCGGGCGGTGGCCGTGGGCGCCGTCTTCAGCCTCAGCGGCGGTGTGCTGCTGGCCGGTTTGTCGCTCCTCACGCCGCCTTCGGTGTGGACGGTGTTCCCGCCGATGCTCCTCTACGCAGTGGGCCACGGCATTCATCAGCCCTGCGGTCAGGCGAGCGCGATCAGCCCGTTCCCCGACAGCGCCGGCACCGCCGCCTCGCTGTCGGGCTTCGCGATGATGTTGACGGCCTTCATCGTCGGCATCGTGCTCGGGCGCAGCCTGAACGGCACCGTGTTCCCGCTGACGCTGGGGGTGGGCGGCTTCAGCCTCTGCGTCGCGGCGGTGGCCTGGACGCTGGTGCGCAAGCATGGCGACCGGCGCATGCCGGCGCCCCAACTCGCATGACGCCAATCGCGGCACGGGCCGCCGCGCCGGGCCGCCCCAAGCAAGGCCGGACCCTCCCGGAGGGTCGATTGGCGTACTCGGCAATCGGGGTGTCGTCATGACTTACCTTTGCATCGCCGGCCCGACCGCGTCGGGCAAGACAGCCGCGGCGCTCGCGGTTGCGGAGGCACTCGCCGGCACGCGGCCGGTGGAGATCATCAGCGTCGATTCGGCGCTGGTCTACCGCGGCATGGACATAGGCACCGCCAAGCCGAGCGCGGCCGAGCTGGCGCGGGTCCCGCACCACCTGATCGACATCCTCGACCCGGCCGAGGCGTACTCGGCGGCACGCTTCGTCGGCGACGCGCAGCGGCTGATCGGCGAGATCGGCGCGCGCGGCCGCCTGCCGCTGCTGGTCGGCGGCACGATGCTGTACTTCAAGGCGCTGTTCGAGGGCCTGGACGCGATGCCTGCGGCCGACCGGGACGTGCGCGCGGCGCTCGACGCGCAGGCCGCGGCCGAGGGCCCGTATGCGTTGTACGAAGAGCTGCAGCGCGTCGATCCGGTCACGGCCGCGCGCCTGCCACCGGGCGACTCGCAACGCATCCAGCGTGCGCTCGAGGTCTTTCGCGTGAGCGGAAAGCCGATGTCTGAGCACCACACGCTGAAGGCGCCGGCCGCGGCCCACGCGCCCCTGATCTCGCTCGAACCGACCGATCGCGCCTGGCTGCACGGCCGCATCGAACGGCGCTTTCGCCAGATGCTGGCCGATGGCTTGCTGCGCGAGGTGCGTGCGCTGCGCTCGCGGCGCGAGCTGGCGCCCGAGCTGCCGTCGATGCGCTGCGTCGGCTACCGCCAGGTCTGGGAGGCGCTGGACAACGGCACGCTCGACAGCGTGGCCGAGCGCGGCATCGCGGCCACGCGCCAGCTCGCCAAGCGCCAGCTCACCTGGCTGCGCAGCATGCCGCAGCGGCATGTGATTGCGTGCGACGCTGCCGACGCATCGACGCAGGTGGTCGCCCGAGTGCGGGCGCTGCTCGTCGCGGCCGGTGCCGACACCGCCCCGGCCGACAGTGGCCGATGACGCTGCTTGAAGTCAGCGGCCTGGCCCGGCACTACGGCCCAACGCCGGTCTTTGCCGGGGTCGATTTGCAGGTCCAGGCGGGCGAGTTCGTAGCCATCCTCGGCGAGTCGGGCGTGGGCAAGTCGACGCTCCTGAATTGCATCGCCGGGCTCGACAGCGTGAGCGCGGGCGCGGTGCGCATCGACGGTATCGACATCACGACGCTCGCGGAACCCGAAGCTGCGGCGCTGCGGCGCGTCAAGCTCGGCTTCGTGTTCCAGGCCTTCCATGTGCTGCCGCACCTGAGCGTGTTTCACAACGTCGCGCTGCCGCTGTTGCTGCAGCAGCGGCCCGACGCGGCCCGGGTGCGCGAAGTGCTGGCCGCCGTCGGCCTGGAGGCCTTGGCGGAGCGCCTGCCGCAACAGCTCTCGGGCGGGCAGCTGCAGCGCGTCGCCATCGCCCGCGCGCTGGTGCACCGGCCGGCGTTGATCCTGGCCGACGAACCGACCGGCAACCTCGACCCGGCCACCGCCGAACGGGTGATCGACCTGCTCGCCGCGCAAGTACGCCACGAGGGCGCGGCCTGCGTGCTGGTCACGCATTCGCGCATGGCTGCGGCGCGGGCCGATCGCCGCTTGCTGCTGGCGGTGGACGGGATCTCGGAAACCTGATCCATGCTCGCCCTGCTGCAAGCCCTGTCCTGGCCCGAGCTGCGGCTGCACCCGTGGCGCAACGCGACCGCGCTGCTCGCGGTGGTGCTGGGTGTGGCGCTGGCGTTCTCGGTCCAGCTCATCAACGAATCGGCACTCAGCGAATTTGGCGCCGCCGTGCGCTCGGTCAACGGCCAAGCCGATTTCGAGTTGCGCCCGGCCTATCGCGGCGCCACCGGCGGTTTCGACGAGCAGCTCTATGCGCGCGTTGCCACGCACCCGCAAGTCGCCGTCGCGAGCCCGGTGGTCGAGATCGACAGCGTGGCCTTCGCCGCCGACGGCAAACGCGTCGCGCTGCGCGTGCTCGGGCTCGACATGCTCGTCGCCGCGCCGCTGGCGCCCGGCCTGCTGCCGCGCGCGTTCGCGCCCGCGGACCGGCAGGCGATGTTCGACCCCGACGCGCTCTTCCTCAACCCGGCGGCGCAGCAGGCGCTGGGGTTGGCGGCGCTGGCAGCCCAGACGGCCGGTAGCGAACTCAAGCTGCTGGCCGGCAGCGGCGCGCTCGCACTGCCGGTCGCGGGCCAGGTCAGCGCCGGCGGGCCGCCGCTGGCGGTGATGGACATTGCCGGCGCGCAGGCCCGTTTCGGCTGGCTCGGCAAGCTCAGCCGGATCGACGTTCGGCTCGCGCCCGGCGCCCAACGCGACACGGTGTTGCGCGAGCTGGCGCTGCCGCCCGGCGTTCGCGCCGCCGCGCCGGAAGAGGCGGCGCAGCGCCTCTCGAACGTGTCGCGTGCCTACCGCGTGAACCTCACGGTGCTGGCGCTGGTGGCGTTGTTCACCGGCGCGTTCCTGGTGTTCTCGGTGCTCTCGCTTTCGGTCGCGCGGCGCCAGCCGCAACTCGCGCTGCTCGGCGTGCTGGGCATGAGCGCGCGCGAGCGGCTGCGGCTGATCGTGGCCGAGTCGGCGCTGCTGGGTGTTGCCGGCAGCGTGCTCGGGCTCGCGCTCGGCACCGCGCTCGCCGCGCTGGCGCTGCGCTGGCTGGCCGGCGACCTGGGCGGTGGTTTCTTCGGCGGCGTTGCAGTGCCGCTGCAATTCAGCCCGCTCGCTGCGGGCATTTACGGCGCCCTCGGCGTGGCCGCAGCGGTGGCGGGCGGCTGGTTGCCGGCGCGCAGCGCGCAGCGCCTTGCACCCGCGCAGGCACTCAAGGGCCTCGGCCCGCAAGCCGACGAGGTCGATCGGCCCTGGCTCGGCCCGGCCCTGCTGTTGGCCGGCGTGCTGCTCGCGTTGTGCCCGCCCGTGTTCGGCCTGCCGCTCGCGGCCTATGCCGCAGTGGCCTGCCTCCTGCTCGGCGGCATTGCCTGCGTACCCGCAGCAGTGGGGTTGTTGTTGCGCGGTGTCGCACCACCGCAATCCGCATTGCCGCTGCTGGCGGTGGAGCGGGCGCGCCAGCAACGCCACAGCGCCACCATCGCCGTCGCCGGCGTGGTCGCGAGCCTCGCGCTGTCGGTCGCGCTCACGGTGATGGTGGCGAGCTTTCGCGACTCGATCATGCGCTGGCTCGACACCGTGCTGCCGGCCGATTTGTATGTGCGCGGCGCGGCCAGCCTGAGCGCCGGCGACAGCGTGTTCCTGTCGCCGCGCTTCGTGCAAGCCGTTGCGCAACTGCCCGGCGTGGCGCGGGTCGAGACACAGCGCGTGACGCAGGTGCAACTCGACCCGACGCGGCCCGCCGTGGCGCTGATCGCGCGCCCGCTGGCCGACCCGGCGCAGTCGCTGCCGCTGGTGGGCGACTTGCTGCCGCCCGCGCCCGGCTGCGTGGCGGTCTACGTGAGCGAGGCGATGGTCAGCCTGTACGGCGCCGCGCCCGGCACCACGCTGCGGCTGCCGCTGCCAGACGGCCGGGTCGAGCCGCTCCTGGTGCGCGGCGTCTGGCGTGACTACGCCCGCCAGCAAGGCGCGCTGCTCCTCGACGCGGCCGACTACCGCCGCCTCAGCGGCGACGCGCGCGTCAACGACCTCGCGCTCTGGGTGGCACCGGGCGGCGACCTGGCGGCGGTACAACAACAAATCACCACGCTCGCCGCTGACGCGCCGCCAACGTCGGCGCAGCCGGGGCAGACGCCACCGCCCCCATCAACGGCGATCGAATTCGCCGCAGCAGGTGAGATCCGCGCGATCTCGCTGCGCATCTTCGACCGCAGCTTTGCCGTGACCTACTGGCTGCAGGCGGTGGCGATCGCGATCGGGCTGTTCGGCATTGCGGCCAGCTTCTCGGCACAGGTGCTGTCGCGGCGCAAGGAGTTCGGCCTGCTGGTGCACCTGGGGCTGACGCGGCGCCAGATCGTCACCGTGGTCGCGGCCGAGGGCGCGGTGTGGACCGCCACCGGCACCCTGCTCGGCCTGGCGCTTGGGCTGGCGGTGAGCGTGGTCCTGGTCGAGGTGGTGAACCCGCAGAGCTTTCACTGGACGATGGACCTGGCGCTGCCGTATGGGCGCCTGGCGCTGCTGTGCGGCGCGGTGGTCGTGGCCGGTAGCGTGACCGCGTGGCTGGCCGCGCGCGCGCTGGCCGGGAGCGACATGGCGCTGGCGGTGAAGGAGGACTGGTGATGACGATGTGCCGCCGCAGCGTGCTGATCGGCTGCGCTGCCTTGGCCGGCCTGCGCGCGCAAGCCCAAGGCAGCGCCCGACCTGGCGCGCCGATCGCCTTGCCGCGCGACTTCGGCGCCCACCCCGAATTTCGCACCGAGTGGTGGTACGTGACCGGCTCGCTTGGGGTGCCCGGCACCGCCGATCCCTACGGCTTCCAGCTCACGTTCTTCCGCTCGCGCACCGACGTGCCACTCGACCACCCCAGCACTTTCGCGGCGAAACAGTTGGTGTTCGCCCACGCTGCGCTCACCGACCCGGTGGCCGGCAAGCTGCGCCACGACCAGCGCATCGCGCGCGCCGGCTTTGGCATCGCGCAGGCGAGCGAGCAAGACACCGACGTCCAACTGCGCGGCTGGTCACTCCAGCGCGAAGGCCCGGTCGGCCGCCACCGCTACCTCGCCCGCATCGACGCCAGCGCGCAGGGTTTCGCATTCGATTTCCAGCTCGCCGCGACCCAGCCGGTGCTGCTCCAAGGCGACGCCGGTTTCTCACGCAAAGGCCCCGACGCGGCGCAGGCGAGTTACTACGTGAGCGAGCCGCAACTCGCCGTCACCGGCACGCTCGACTCGGCCGGGCGCAAGCGCGCCGTCACCGGCACCGCCTGGCTCGACCACGAGTGGAGCGACTCCCTGCTCCACCCCGGCGCGGTGGGCTGGGACTGGATCGGCATGAACCTCGACGACGGCGGCGCCCTCACCGCGTTCCGCATGCGGCGCAAGGACGGTTCGTCGCTGTGGGCCGGCGGCAGCCTGCGCGCACGCGACGGCACGCTGCGCATCTTCGGCCCCGACGAGCTTCGCTTCACGCCGCTGCGCACCTGGGCCAGCCCGGCGACGCAGGCGCGCTACCCGGTGCAGTGGCGCGTCGACACGCCTGCCGGGCAGTTCGAAGTCCGGGCCCGGCTCGATGCGCAGGAACTCGACAGCCGCGCCTCCACCGGCACCGTCTACTGGGAAGGTTTGAGCGATCTATTCGACGCGCAAGGAAGGCGCGTCGGCCGCGGCTACCTGGAGTTGACCGGGTACGCCTCGCCGCTGCGCTTGGGCTGAAACGGCAGCGTGCGCACGCAGTTGCGGCCGTCGGCCTTGGCAGTACCGAGCGCGGTGTCGGCCTCGTGGATCAACCAGTCCAGCGTGGGCAACTCCAACCGCAGCGGCGCCACGCCGATGCTCACCGTGGTGCCGACTTCCAGCCCCTGCCAGGGCATGCGCAGCGCCTGCACCTGGAGCCGGATGCGCTCGGCCACATCGAGCGCGCCGAGCGGGTCGGTCTGCGGCAGGAAGACCACCAGCTCGGCGCCACCGAAGCGCGCCAGCACGTCGGGCTGGCGCAGCGAGCCGCCGGCCACGAGCGCGATCCGGCGCAGCAGTTCGTCGCCGCACAGGTGGCCGTGGTGGTCGTTGACGCGCTTGAAGTGGTCGGCATCGATCAGCAGCAGCGCGGCGTCG
>JANOVJ010000154.1:0-5116 GCA_031417295.1 bacterium
GGCATAACTGGCCAAGCTGGTGGCCAGCAGCGTCAGGCCAAGGCCCGCGACGTGCTGCGACAGCGCCAGCAGCACCGTCAGCACGCCGTGCAGCAGCCCGAGCAGCGCGCCGGTGCCGGCCGCCACCGCCACGCCGCCCCACAGCGGCAAGCCGGCGTGTACCGCCAGCCAGCCGGTGAAGGCACCCGCGACCATGATGCCTTCGATGCCCAGGTTCAGCACCCCGGCGCGCTCGCACAGCAGCACGCCCAGCGTGCCCAGGATCAGCGGCGTCGCAATGCGCAGCACCGCGACCCAGAACGGCACGGTCGTCAGCAGGTCCAGCGTTTCAGCGAGCATGGACGGCGGCCCGTGTGAACACCATGCGGTACTGCGCCAGCATCGCCGCCACCAGCATCGACAACAGCGAGACGCTGACGATCACGTCGGCGATGTACGTCGGCACCGTGACCGCGCGGCTCATGCTGTCGGCGCCAACCAGGATGCCGGCCACGAACACCGCCGCGGCCACGACGCCGAGCGGGTTCAGCGCGGCGAGCATCGCGATCACGATCCCGCTGTAGCCGTAGCCGGGCGACATGTCGAGGGTGACGTAACCGGCGCGGCCGGCGACCTCGATCGCACCCGCCAGCCCGGCCAGCGCCCCCGACAACAGCGCGACCTTCACCGTGACCCAGCCGACCGGCATGCCGGCAAACGCGGCCGCTCGCGCGTTGGCGCCGACGGCGCGAATCTCGAAGCCGGTGGTGGTGAACTTGAGCAACGCCCACAGCAGCGCGGCCAGCACCAGCGCCCAGAGCAGCCCGCTGTGGACGCGGCTGCGTTCGACAAGCTTGCCGAGCTGCATCGCGTCTTGCAGCGCCACGCTCTGCGGCCAACCCATCGCCGTCGGGTCCTTCATCGGGCCGTCGAGCACCAGGCTGACGAACAGCAGCACAATGAAATTGAGCAGCAGCGTCGTCACCACTTCATCGACGCCGAGGCGGCTCTTCAGCAGCGCCGGCACCAGCAGCAGCAGCGCACCGGCCATCGCGGCGGCGAGCATCATCAGCGGGAACAGCAGCCACGGCGAGAGCGCGAAACCGCTGCCGCCGTGCAGGCCGCCCACCGCCACGGCGGCCAGCGCACCGAGGTAGAGCTGGCCTTCGGCGCCGATGTTGAAGAGCCTTGCCTTGAACGCGACCGCGGCCGACAGGCCGGTCAGGATCAGCGGCGTGGCGCGGGTGAGTGTTTCGCCCCACGCGAAGCCGGAGCCGAAGCCGCCTTCGATCAGCAGCGCATACGCGCGGCCGACCGGCGCGCCGGCCCAGGCGACGAGCAGCGAAGTGACGAGCAGCGTGAACACAACGGCCGCGAACGGCGCTGCGATCTGCGCGACTCGCGACGGCACGACGCGGCGTTCAAGCCGCAGCATGCGTCGCCTCCTCGGCCGCGCCGGTCATTGCCAGGCCGATGTCGCCCAGCGTCCATCGCGCCGCCGGCCGCGCCGCGGTGAGCCGGCCGTGGTGCATCACCGCGATCCGGTCGGCGAGCGCGAAGATCTCGTCGAGGTCTTCCGAGATCAGCAACACCGCCGAGCCGGCCGCGCAGGCGTCGAGCAACTGTTGGTGCACGTAGGCGACGGCGCCGATGTCGAGGCCCCAGGTCGGCTGGTTGGCGACGATCAATGCCGGGGCCGCAGCCGAGGTTGGATCGCCCATCAAGGCGCGGCCGAGGATCAGCTTTTGCATGTTGCCGCCCGACAGCGCGCGGGTCGGCGTTTCGAGCCCTGCCGCTTGCGTGCCGCGCACGTCGTAGCGTTCGATCAACGTGCGCGCATGCGCCTGCGCCACCTCACGCCGGATCACGCCGAAGCGGGCGAACGCGCTCGACGCATAGCGCTCCAGGACGGCGTTCTCCCACACTGGCAGGTCGCCGACCACGCCGACGGCGTGGCGGTCTTCCGGAATGCGCGCCACACCCGCCTTGACCCACGCCGAAGGCTTCGCGGGCAGTGCCACCCCGTTGACTGTCAGCGTTCCGGCGCTCAGTGCATGCAGCCCGCACAGCACATCGGCCAGCGCGTCCTGCCCGTTGCCGGCCACCCCGGCGATGGCCACCACCTCGCCCGCGTGCAGCGACAGCGACACGCCGTCGAGCAGCCGGTTCGCGCCGCTGCCCTCGAGCGTTGCATTGCGCAGCGAGCACACCAGCGCGCCGGGCGGGCGCGGGTGGCGCTGCGCCGGCGGCACGGCGCGGCCGACCATCAGCTCGGCGAGCATCGCCTTGCTCGCCTCGGCCGCCGGCAGCGTGGCGACGAGCTTGCCGCCGCGCAGCACCGCGATGCGGTTCGACACGCGCAGTACTTCATCGAGCTTGTGGCTGATGAAGATCACCGACAGGCCCTCGGCGACCAACTGCGACAGCGTGGCGAAAAGCGACTCGCTCTCCTGCGGTGTGAGCACGGCGGTCGGCTCGTCGAGGATCAATATCTTCGCGCCGCGCACCAGGGCCTTCAGGATCTCGACGCGCTGGCGTTCGCCCACCGACAGGCTGCCGATGAGTGCGTCCGGGTTCACGCCCAGGCCGAAGCGCTGACCGGCTTCCACCAGTTGCCGGCGCGCCGCAGCACGGCGCGAGAACGGCTGCCACAGCGGCTCGGTGCCGAGCATCACGTTGTCGAGCACCGAGAGGTTGTCGGCCAGCGTGAAGTGCTGGTGCACCATGCCGATACCGGCCGCGAGTGCTGCCTTTGGGTTGCCCGGTGGCAGCGGCTGGCCGAAGGCCTCGATCGTGCCTGCGTCGGCGACGTAGTGGCCGAACAGGATCGACACCAGCGTCGACTTGCCGGCGCCGTTTTCTCCCAGCAAGGCCAGCACCTCGCCGCGCGCCAGATCGAGCGAGATTGCGTCGTTGGCGAGCAGCGTGCCAAAGCGTTTGCTGATGCCCGACAGGCGCAACACCGGGCCGGGCGGGGTACGCGCCGCAGTGGCAGTCATCGCCCGCCCGCTCGCTGGGGGCGACTTGCGGTACCGTGCTCGCTCATTCGCCGCCGAGCACCATGCCCCAGCCCGCGCCCGCCCAGCCCTTGCCGCCCGCCTGCCTGAACTGCGGCGAGGTGTTCGCGAGCCCGCGGCCGATGTTCTGCTGCGGCTGCGGCCAGGAGAGCAACGTCAAGCCGCCGACGATGATGGAGTTCGCGCAGCAGTTCGGCGGTGGCTTCCTGGCGCTCGAAGGCACGCTCTGGCGGACCCTGCGACGGCTCTTGTTCCAGCCCGGTGAACTGACCCGTGAGTACCTGGCCGGGCGGCGGCGGCGCTACATCCTGCCGCTGCGCATGTACCTGACGATCAGCCTGGCGACGCTGCTGCTGATCCGGCTGGCCACTGCCCCCGATCCGGCGGCGTTGCGCGCGGCCGCGCAGGCGCCACCGATGCAGCAGCACTTCGACATCACGCTGGGTGACGGCAAGGTCGGCCTGAAGGACGGCGTTTTCTACTGCACCGACCTTCCGCAGTGGCTGTGCGACCGGACGCAGCGCCGCATCGACGTCGACCCGAAGACCTTCGAGCGCGAGATCACGAGCATGCGGGAGCGTTTCGTCGGCAAGCTCGGCACGGCGATGTTCGTCCTGTTGCCCTTGTTCGCGCTCTGGCTGCGCGTGGTGTATCCCCAGCGCGGCCTGCGCTACACCGAGCACCTGGTGTTCGCCTTGCATGTGCATGCGTTCTGGTTTCTCGCCATGGCCCTCATGCTGCCCGGCCCGGGCTGGTGGGCGGCGGCCATCGGCCTCACGGTGCCGGCCTACACGCTGCTCGCGATGCGCCGCGTCTACGGCGGGCGCGTCTGGGCGATGCTGGGACGCGCGGCGGCGGTCAGCGTCGCCTACGGCGTCAGCCTGGCACTGGTGATGCTGGCTGTCGGCGTGTGGTCGGTGCTCGGCTGACGCGCTGGCTCCCGCATGGCCGAGACCCCGCCGCCGCCCGACCGCTGCCTCAACTGCGGGCACGTCTTCGGCGCGGAGCGCTTGAAGTACTGCCCGGCCTGCGGTCAGGAAACGAACCTGCGTCCGCCGACGCTGGGCGAGTTCGCGCAGCAGTTTGGCGGCAGCGTCATTGCTGCCGAAGGTGCGCTGTGGCGCACGCTCGCGCTGCTGTTCCTGAAGCCCGGCCAACTGTCGCGCGAGTACCTGGCCGGCCGGCGCCGCCGCTATGTGTTGCCGCTGCGGCTGTACCTGACGATCAGCCTGCTGGCGCTGCTGGCGCTTCGATTGACGCATGCCTTCGAGCTCGCGGTGGCGCCTGAGAACGCCATCGTGTTCGACAAGGCGAGCGAGCCGAACTTCGAGTTCGGCTGGGGTGCGGCCGGGCCACGCGCCGGCATCCGCAACGGTGTGTTCTTCTGCGAACAGTTGCCGGCCTCGGTCTGCGACCGGCTGCAGCGCCGGCTCGACCTCGACCCGAAGAGCGTCGCCCGCGAGTTTGAGCAGGCGTCCGAGCGCTTCCTCAACCACTGGGGCACCGCGATGTTCCTGCTGGTGCCGATGTTCGCGGCGTGGCTCAAGCTCGCCTACCGCAAACGCCGTCTGCGCTACGCCGAGCACCTGGTCTTCGCGCTGCATCTGCATGCGTTCTGGTTCGCGGCCGTGCTCGTCGCGTTGTTGCCGCTGCCCGGGCTTGAAGTCGCCGCGTTCCTCGCCATGCCGGCCCATGCCGTGCTGGCGTCGCACCGCTTCTACGGCGGCCGCTGGTGGACGACGCTGCTGCGCAACGCCGCCGTGGCCCTGGCCTATGGCGTCACCTTGGCCTGCGCCATGGCAGTGGTGGCGCTGTGGGCGTTCTGGGGCTGAGCCCGGCCACGGACCATCCCTGCGGACGGTCTGTGCTTGGCGAAGGGCGACCGCCTGCCAGCGCGAACGCGGCCTGCAAGGCGAACGCTCACTTCGCTGTCGGCTTGGGCTGGCTGTCGTCGACCTTGACGACGAAGCTGCCGTCGAGAATCGCCTTCTGCCGGGCCTGCACCTTGGCTTGCAACTCGGCCGGCACCTTACCCGCGAACGTGCCCAGCGGCGCCAGCTCGCTGCCCTTGTATTTTATGGTCGAGTAGATGCCGAAGTCGGAGGCTGCGAACTTGCCGT
>JANOVJ010000155.1:0-2909 GCA_031417295.1 bacterium
TCCCGTACACCGGCTCCGGCGTGATGGCCTCGGCGATCGCGATGGACAAGGTGATGACCAAGCGCGTCTGGATCGCCGAGGGCCTGCCGACGCCGAAGTATGTGAGCCTGTCGCGCGACGAGCAGGGCCGCGAGCGTGTACACACGGTACCCGACGAACTCGGCCTGCCGTTGATCGTGAAGCCGCCGCACGAAGGCTCATCGATCGGCGTGACCAAGGTAGTCGGCTACTCCCAGATGCAGGACGCGGTGCAACTGGCCGCCAAGTACGACGCGCAGGTGCTGTGCGAAGAGTTCATCGAGGGCGACGAAGTGACCTGCCCGGTCATCGGCCAGGGCGACAGCGCCGTCGCGCTGCCGGTGGTTCGCATCGTCGCGCCCGAAGGCGCCTACGACTACCAGAACAAGTACTTCACCGATGTCGTGAACTACATCGTGCCGAGTGGCTTGCCGGCAGACGAAGAGACTGCCATCCAGGCGATCGTGTTGCAGGCCTATCGCACGCTGGGTTGCCGTGGCTGGGGCCGTGCTGACCTGATGATCCGTGCGGCAGACCGCAAGCCGTACCTGCTGGAAATGAACACCTCGCCCGGCATGACCAGCCATTCGCTGGTGCCCATGTCGGCTCGCGCGGCCGGCATCAGCTACGAGCAACTGTGTCTGCTGCTGCTGCGCGACGCCGCACTCGATGCCTGAACCATGGCCTTCTCCGCCCTGCGCCACGCCAACACGCCCTCGGCCCTGCCGATGGACGTGCGCCTGATGGACAGCACCGCGAAGGCGCTGTTCGTGCTGGTCGCACTCGGCCTGTTGGCGCTGGCGCTGAGCTGGGCCGCGCGCCTGCCGGCCTTCGCGATCCGCAGCATCCGGGTCGAGGGCGACGTTGCGCGCAACAGCGTCTCGACGATCCGCGCCAATGCGCTGCCCCGGCTTTCCGGCAGCTTCTTCACGATGGATCTGCAGCAGGCCCAGCGCGCGTTCGAGTCGGTGCCCTGGGTGCGCCAGGCCGTGGTGCGGCGCGAATGGCCGAACCGGCTGGCAGTGAAACTGGAAGAGTACCGCCCGGTCGCGCAGTGGGGCAGCGGCGACGACGCGAGCAAGCTCGTCAGCGGTTATGGCGAGGTCTTCGATGCGAACCTCGGTGATGTCGAAGACGACCACCTGCCGATGCTGCAGGGCCCAGAAGGCAGCGCGCCGCAGATGCTGGCGATGCTGCGCCGGCTGGCGCCGGTTGCCGAGCGGCTCGACGCGCGGATCGAGACGCTGGCGTTGTCGGCGCGCGGCTCATGGCGGATCGATCTCGACACCGGTGCCGAAGTCGAGCTCGGTCGCGGCAGCGAAGACGAGGTGATCGCGCGCACCGAGCGCTTCGCGAGCACGCTGACGCAGGTGGTTGCGCGCTACCAGCGCCCGCTGGAGTACGCCGACCTGCGCCACAACGAGGGCTATGCGTTGCGGCTCAAGGGCATCGCAACGGTCACCGTGCCGCCGCCGGCACCGAAGCCAGCCAAGCGCTGAACACTGAAACAAAGAGGCGAAATGGCCAAGGAATACAAGGATCTCATCGTCGGGCTGGACATCGGCACGGCCAAGGTGATGGCCGTCGTGGCCGAGGTGCTGCCGAGCGGCGAGCTGCGCCTGGCCGGGCTGGGCAGCGCGCCGACGCATGGCTTGAAACGTGGCGTGGTGGTCAACATCGACGCGACGGTGCAGTCGATCCAGCAGGCGCTGAAAGAGGCCGAGATGATGGCCGCCTGCAAGATCACGCACGTCCACACCGGCATCACCGGCAGCCACATCCGCGGCCAGAATTCGACCGGCATGGTGATCGTGCGCGACAAGGAAGTCACGCCGGTCGATGTGAACCGCGTCGTCGAAACGGCCAAGGCGATCAACATCCCGAACGACCAGCGGCTGCTGCTCGTCGAGCCGCAGGAATTCGTGATCGACGGCCACGAGGTCAAGGAGCCGATCGGCATGAGCGGCGGCCGGCTCGAAGTGAAGGTGCACATCGTGACCGGCGCGCAGAGCGCGGCCGAGAACATCGTCAAGTGCGTGCGCCGCTGCGGGCTCGAAGTCGAGCGGCTGGTGTTGAACCCGAGTGCGTCGAGCGCGGCGGTGCTGACGCAGGACGAGAAGGACCTCGGCGTGGCGCTGGTGGATATCGGCGCCGGCACCACCGACGTGGCGATCTTCACCGACGGTTCGATCCGCCACACGGCGGTGATCCCGATTGCCGGCGACCTGATCACGAGCGACATCGCGATGGCGCTGCGCACGCCGACCAAGGACGCCGAGGAGATCAAGGTCGAGTACGGCGTGGCCAAGCAGCTGCTGGCCGACCCGAACGAACAGCTCGAAGTGCCGGGCCTGGGCGACCGCGCGCCGCGGATGCTGAGCCGCCAGGCGCTGGCCGGCGTGATCGAACCGCGGGTCGAGGAAATCTTCTCCCTCGTGCACCAGGTGATCCGCGAGAGCGGCTACGAAGAGCTGCTGTCGAGCGGCATCGTCATCACCGGCGGCTCGGCGGTGATGCCGGGGATGGTGGAACTGGGCGAAGACATCTTCCTGAAGCCGGTGCGCAAGGGCATTCCGACCTACAGCGGCGCGCTGCACGACATGGTGGCGAACCCCCGTTCGGCGACGGTGATGGGCCTGCTCGAAGAAGCCCGCCTCGGCCGTGCGCGCGGGCAAAAGGCCGCTCACCAGGCCGGGTCGGTCAAGACCTTCATGGGCCGTCTGAAGGACTGGTTCCTCGGTAACTTCTGAACGAGTACAGACGAACGCACATGAAGAGCAAGCGACAACTGGTGGATGAGATCCGCGTGAAGCGGAATGAGCTGGGCGCCCTGTTCACGGGTGCGGAGCGGCGGGGGGGACAGCCGGTTCTGAGCGAGGAGCAGTGCGTCG
>JANOVJ010000156.1:0-3183 GCA_031417295.1 bacterium
CCAACCACCCGGACCAGGGCTACTGCGCCGTCGTGGTGGCGCCCAAGGTGCAGAAGTTCCGCAAGACCTTTGCGGCGCGGGTGCGCGCGGGCTGAGCCGGCGCGTTGAACCGGCTCAGGGCGCGAGGCGCTCGCGCAGCCACTGGCCGCTGTCGTCCAGCCGGTAGCGCAGGCGGTCATGCAGCCGGCTCTTGCGACCCTGCCAGAACTCCCAGCGGTCCGGCACCAAGCGGAAGCCGCCCCAGTGTGGCGGGCGCGGTGGCGACAGCACGAACTGCGCCGCATAACGCGCAGCCTGTGCCACCAGCACGCCCCGGCCGCTGATCACCTGGCTCTGCGGCGAGGCCCAGGCGCCGATGCGCGAATCGAGCGGGCGCGACGCGAAGTAGGCATCCGACTCGGCCGCGTCGATCTGTTCGACGCGGCCTTCGATCCGCACCACGCGCTCCAACTCGACCCAATGGAACTGCAGTGCCGCAAAGGCATTGCCCGCCAGCTCACGGCCCTTGCGGCTTTCGTAGTTCGTGTACCAGACGATGCCGCGCGCGTCGCAGCCCTTGATCAGCACGATGCGGGTCGAGGGCCGCCCGTCGGCGCCGACCGTCGCCAGGGTCATCGCGTTCGGCTCCGGCAGTTCGGCGGCAAGGGCCTGCGCCAGCCAGCGGTCGAACTGCTGCAGCGGGTCGGCCAGGCTGCTCGCCTCGTCGAGTTCGGCCCGCTCGTAGCTCTTGCGCAGGTCGGCCAGTGTTGTCATCCCCAAATTATAGGAAGGCGGGCCGGCGTTGTCGTTACGCCGAGACACGTCTAGGGCAAGGCCCTAAGTGAAGGCCCCACTAGCTCGATCGCGAGCGAACTCCCATTCTCGGGTCAACGAAAACAGGGCTGGGTTCGCGTCGCGCCGATGGCGGCAAAAGGGCCGTGGAGGTTGGCATGTCGGGTCCGGTGGTGGTGGTGCTGGCGGCGGGTCGAGGGTCGCGTTTTCGCGGGCCCGAGCACAAGCTCGCGCAGCCGCTCGGCGCTTCGAGCGTACTCGGCACCACGCTGCGCCAGGTGCTGGCGAGCCGCCTGCCGATGGTCGTGGTCGCCACCGCAGCGCTGGCCGAGATGGCCAAGCGCAGTGTCGCCACGCGCGACATCGTCGTCGTGCCCGATGTCGGCACGGCCGGGCCGGAGCCGCTGGGGATGGGCTACTCGATCGCCTGCGGTGTCAGCGCTCGCCCCGATGCGGCGGGGTGGCTGGTCCTTCCCGGCGACATGCCGATGATCGAGCCGGCCACATTGCAGGCAGTGGCGCGCGAAATGAGCCATCACACCGTGGTCTACGCCCAGCACCGCGGCCAGCGCGGCCACCCCGTCGGCTTCGCGGCAGAGCTTTATTCCGAACTCGTGGCCCTGGGCGGTGACGAAGGCGCGCGCCGCCTTGTCGCGCGCTACCCGGCGCACGGCGTCGAGGTGGGCGACCCGGGCGTGCTGATCGACATCGACACCGAGGCCGACCTCAACGGCCTGCGTTCGAGCTTGCAGCCGGCCCCGGCGGCCCGATTGCGCTGAGCCGGCGTCAGGGCGCCAGCGAATGCCGCCGGGCCAGCGCCACCAGGCGTTCGATCTCCGGATCGCGAATGCCCCGGGCCGCCAGGCCACCCGCCGTTTCGAGCAGATAGTCGAGCGTGGTCCCGTAGCGGCCACTCGCGCCGCGCAGGATCTCGAGCATCTGCGTGTCTTCCACCGGCCCGGTGTAGTTCGGGCTCTCGCGGCTGAGCGTGAAGCCGAGCGCGCGCACTTCACCCTCGGCCGTGCGGCAGGGCAGCCAGCGCGGGTCATAGACAGCGTTCGGCATCTCGCGCGCCCACAGCCGCGGCAGTTCCTCATCGACCCGCTCGCGGGCGATGCGAAAGGCCACGCCGTGGCACGAGCCGCCGGAGAGCAGCGCGAATACCAGCCCCGGACGCAGCGGCGTGCCGCGGTTGACGCGCGAGCGCATCTTCAGCGCCCGATGAAAGCCGTGGACCCGCCCGAGGCGCTGCTCGACGGCGTCGAATTCGGGCCGGCAGATGAGCGACGCGTAGCCGAAGACCCACAGATCACCGCGCCCGCCCCACTGCGCACGCGCTCGGGCCAGTGAAGCGGCGGGGTCGCGCCGCGCCGGGATCGATTCCGGCGGATCGATGTCGCACGCGAGGCCTGATTCGGACGAATTCATGACGTGACTCTAGAGCGATTCGGCATCGTTCGATCGGCGGAGAAGCCGGTTGTTGTTCGCACGGTTCATCTCACGCGCACAGCACATGCCCAGCGCACGCACAGCACATGCCCGTCACACGCACCGCAAACGCATTGACGATGTAACTTAGTTACTAGATAATGAGAAGTCGAGTTACTTCATCGAGCCGCCATGAAACCTGCCATTGCCGAAGTCACCCAGCGCATCCGCGAGCGCAGCGCCGCCAGCCGGGCGGCCTACCTGGCCCAGGTCGATCGAATGATCGCCCGCCCGCGCGGCCCGGACCGCATGGGCTGCGCCAACGTGGCCCACGCCTTCGCCGCGCTGCCCGGCGCCGACAAGTTCAAGGTCGTTGCCGAGCGCGTGCCCAACCTCGCCATCGTGACCGCCTACAACGACATGCTCTCGGCCCACCAGCCCTACAAGGGCTACCCGGCGCTGCTGCGCGACGAGGCCCGCCGCCGCGGTGCCAATGCGCAAGTAGCCGGGGGCGTACCTGCGATGTGCGACGGCGTGACGCAGGGCCTGCCCGGCATGGAGCTGAGCCTGTTCTCACGCGACACGATCGCGATGGGCACTGCCATCGCGCTGACGCATGACGTGTTCGACGGCGCGCTGCTGCTCGGCATCTGCGACAAGATCGTGCCCGGGCTGTTGATCGGGGCGCTGCATTTCGGCCACCTGCCGTGTGTGTTCGTGCCGGCGGGGCCGATGTCGACCGGCCTGTCGAACTCGGCCAAGTCCAAGGTCCGCGAACAGCATGCGCAGGGCCATGTCGGCCGCGAAGAGTTGCTCAAGGCCGAGTCGGCGGCGTACCACGGGGCCGGCACCTGTACCTTCTACGGCACCGCCAACAGCAACCAGATGCTGCTCGAAGCGATGGGGCTGCATGTGCCGGGCGCCGCCTTCATCCACCCGCACGATGGCCTGCGCGAGTCGCTCACGCGCGAGGCCGTGGCCACG
>JANOVJ010000157.1:0-3621 GCA_031417295.1 bacterium
CCGCACTTCTGTTATCACAAGAAGCTCTCGATCGCGGCCAACTGCCGGATGTGCCTGGTCGATATCGAGAAGGCGCCCAAGCCGATGCCGGCCTGCGCCACGCCGGTGACGCAGGGCATGATCGTTCGCACCAAGAGCGAAAAGGCCTTGAAGTCGCAGCAGGGGGTGATGGAGTTCCTGCTCATCAACCACCCGCTCGACTGCCCCATCTGCGACCAGGGCGGCGAGTGCCAGTTGCAGGACCTGGCGGTGGGTTACGGCGCCTCGGCCTCGCGCTACAACGAAGAAAAGCGCGTCGTCTTCCACAAGGACGTCGGCCCGCTGATCTCGATGCAGGAGATGAGCCGCTGCATCCACTGCACGCGCTGCATCCGCTTCGGCCAAGAGGTCGGCGGCGTGATGGAACTCGGCATGATCCACCGCGGCGAGCACTCCGAAATCACCACCATCGTCGGCGACACGATCGACTCCGAACTTTCGGGCAACATGATCGACATCTGCCCGGTCGGCGCGCTCACCAGCAAGCCGTTCCGCTACAGCGCCCGCACCTGGGAGCTGTCGCGCCGCAAGTCGGTCAGCCCGCACGACAGCACCGGCGCGAACCTGGTGGTGCAGGTGAAGAACAACCGCGTGATGCGCGTCGTGCCGCTGGAGAACGAAGCCGTCAACGAATGCTGGATCGCCGACCGCGACCGCTTCTCGTACGAGGCCGTGAACAGCGAAGACCGGCTCACTGCGCCGATGATCAAGCAGGGCGGCGAGTGGAAGGCGGTCGATTGGACGACGGCGCTGGAATACGTGGCGCGTGGTCTGAAGTCGATTGCCGGCACGCATGGGCCGCAGCGCATTGGCGCGCTGGCGTCGCCGCACCGCACGGTGGAGGAGTTGCATCTGCTGGCCGGGCTCGTGCGCGGCCTCGGCAGCGACAACATCGACCACCGCTTGCGCCACGCCGATTTCACAAGCGCCGCACCGGCCGGCAGCGCGCGCTGGCTCGGCGCGACTATTGCTTCGTTGTCCACCTTGCAGCGCGTGCTCGTCGTCGGCTCGTTCCTGCGCAAGGACCATCCGCTGCTCGCGCAGCGTATTCGCCAGGCCACGCGCCGTGGCGGCAAGGTGTTCTGTATCCATGCGGTCGAGGACGACTGGCTGATGCCGGTCGCGGGCCGCATCACCGCGGCGCCGAGCGGCTGGGCCCAAGCGCTCGCCGATGTGTGCGCGGCTGTGGCGCAGAGCAAGGCGGTTGCCGCACCGGCCGCGGGGCAGGCGACCGACGCGGCGCAAGCGATCGCGAAGGCGCTGCTGTCGGGCGAGCGCAAGGCGGTGTTGCTCGGCAACGCGGCGGCGCAGCATCCGCAAGCGGGTGCGCTGCTCGCGCTGGCGCAATGGTTGGGCGAGCACACCGGCGCCAGCGTCGGCTACCTCGGCGAAGCAGCGAACAGCGTCGGCGCGCAGTGGGTGGGCGTGCAGCCGCAGAACGGCGGCCTGAATGGTGGCCAGATGCTGGCGGCCGGCGCCGAACTCAAGGCGTTCCTGCTGCTCGATGTCGAACCGGCACTCGACGCCGCCGACGCCGCTTCCGCACGTGCCGCGATGGCACGCGCCGAAATGGTCGTCGCGCTGACCTCGTTCAAATCCGCCGCTGCCGATGTGGCCGACGTGATGCTGCCGATCGCGCCGTTCACCGAAACCTCGGGCACCTTCGTCAACGCCGAAGGGCGGGTGCAAGGCTTCCATGGCGTCGTCAAGCCGCTCGGCGACACCCGGCCGGCGTGGAAGGTGTTGCGCGTGCTCGGCAACATCCTCGGCCTCGCCGGTTTCGATTTCGAGACCTCGGAAGACGTTTGCAACGCCGCACTGGGCGATGCCGACAGCACGGCTCGGCTGGACAACCGAACCACGGCCTCGGTTGCCGCGCCGCTGGCCGCGAATGGCGGCTTGGAGCGGCTGGCCGATGTGCCGATCTACGCCACCGACGCGCTGGTGCGCCGCTCGCCCGCGCTGCAATCCACCACCGACGGCCGCGTGCCGGTCGTCGGCATTTCGACATCGCTGTGGCAGCAACTCGGTCTGGTTGACGGTGCCAAGGTACGCGTGTCGCAAGGCGATGCCACGGCCGTGCTGCCCGCGCGCGCCGACGCCTCGCTGCCCGCCAACGTCGTCCGCGTCGCCGCCGGCCACCCCGACACCTCGGCCCTCGGCGCCATGTTCGGCGCGATCACGGTCGAGAAAGCCTGACGGCGATGGTCGACAGCTTCACCACCTTCGGCAGCTCGCTCCTCGGCGGCCTCTGGCCCGTCGCCTGGTCGCTGATCAAGATCGTGCTCGTCGTGCTGCCGCTGCTGGGTTGCGTCGCCTACCTCACGCTGTGGGAACGCAAGGCGATCGGCTGGACGCAAATCCGCCCCGGCCCGAACCGCGTCGGCCCGTTCGGCCTGCTCACGCCGATCGCCGATGCGGTGAAGCTGATCTTCAAGGAGATCATCCTGCCCTCGGCGGCGAACCACCCGCTGTTCCTGCTCGGGCCGGTGCTGACCATCATGCCGGCGCTGGCGGCCTGGGCCGTGATCCCGTTCGGCCCCGAGATCGCGCTTGCCAACATCAACGCCGGCCTGCTGTTCTTGATGGCCATCACCTCGATGGAGGTCTACGGCGTCATCATCGCCGGCTGGGCCTCGAACTCGAAGTACGCGTTCCTCGGCGCGCTGCGCGCCTCGGCGCAGATGGTCAGCTACGAAATCGCGATGGGCTTTGCGCTCGTGGTGGTGCTGATGGTCAGTGGCAGCCTGAACATGACCGAGATCGTGCTCGGGCAAGACAAGGGGTTCTTCGCCAGCCACGGCTTCTCGTTCCTGTCGTGGAACTGGCTGCCGCTGCTGCCGATCTTCGTCGTCTATTTCATCTCGGGCCTGGCAGAGACGAATCGGCATCCGTTCGACGTGGTCGAGGGCGAATCGGAAATTGTCGCCGGCCACATGGTCGAGTATTCGGGCATGGCGTTCGCCATGTTCTTCCTGGCCGAGTACGCCAACATGATCCTCATCTCGGTGCTCGCCGTCGTGATGTTTCTCGGTGGCTGGCTGGCACCGATCTCGTTCTCGATGTTCGGCCTCGCCACCCCGGCTTGGATCGCCGACACGATGTGGTTGTGGAACTGGTTCTGGATATTCGCCAAGACCTTCTGCGTGGTGACCGTGTTCCTCTGGGTGCGCGCGAGTTTCCCGCGCTTTCGCTACGACCAGATCATGCGGCTGGGCTGGAAGATTTTCATTCCGGTCACGCTTGTCTGGCTGGTGATCGTCGGGCTGTGGATCCAGTCCCCGTGGACGATCTGGAACTAAGGAACAGGGCAGCGACATGGCCGCGGCAACCGCAATCAAGGAAATTTTCTCCAGCTTCATGCTGACCGAGTTGCTGAAAGGCATGGCCCTGACCGGCCGGCACTTCTGGCAGCGCAAGATCACGATCACGTGTCCGGAAGAGAAGACGCCGCTGTCGCCGCGCTTTCGCGGCCTGCACGCGCTGCGCCGCTACGAGAACGGCGAAGAGCGCTGCATTGCCTGCAAGCTGTGCGAGGCGGTGTGCCCTGCCCTCGCGATCACGATCGAATCCGACGTGCGA
>JANOVJ010000158.1:0-2120 GCA_031417295.1 bacterium
CCACGCCGTCCTGCGTCAGCACGGTGTCGAGCTCGTGCGTGTCGACGCCGATCGCCGCGGCGGCGGCAAAGCCGGCCAGCGTGTTCTCCGGCGCCAGGCCGCGCGCGCCGCGGTGGCCCTGCAGATCGAACGCCGCTGCGCCGCTGGCCATCAGGGCAAGCACGAGCGAGGCTGCGCGCCAGCGAAGCGAAAGAGAAGTGTTGCAGGTCATCGTGGTTCCGCAAGGATCGAAGCCAGGGCAGGGCGCAGTATCGCGTGTGCGGTGCTCCAGCGGCCCGGTGCGCTCAGGGTTGTTGTGCATGGCAGGCGCCGGGGTGCTGCGGTAACTTGGCGGCCTTGTCCAGGAGCGCCGAACCGTGACGAACCCCGCTGCAGCCCGCCCCCACCATGCCCACTGGCCGCGCCGCCTGCCGCGCGAACTGGCGGTGCCCGCGACCACGCTTTGGTTCAACCTCGAAGTCTCGGCGGCGCGCTTTCCCGACAAGCCGGCCTACCTCTACGGCGGCAAGGCGCTCAGCTTCGGCGAACTGAAACGCCAGGCCGAGGCGCTGGCCGGCTGGCTGCAGGGCGCTGGCGTCGAGCGCGGTGACCGGGTCGCGCTGTTCATGCAGAACTGCCCGCAGTACGTGATCGCGTTCTACGCCACGATGCGCGCCAATGCGGTGGTGGTGCCGGTGAACCCGATGAACCGCGCCGACGAGTTCGCGCACTACATCACCGACCCGGATACGAAGGTCGCGATCTGCGCCGCCGACCTGGCCGGCATCGTCGCCCACGCCAACGCCGAGGTCGCGCCAGCGCAGCGCCTGAAGCAGGTGCTGGTGACGCGCTATGCCGATGCGCTGCCGGAAGCGATTGCGGCCGAGGTGGCGCTGCCGCCCGCGATCGAGCAGTGGCTGCGCGCCGAGGCGCCGCTGCCCGCGGGCTTCAGCCGCTGGAGCGACGCGCTCGGCGCCGGCCTGGCGCCCGGCCCGCAGCTCGCGCAGCCCGACGACCTGGCGCTCCTGCCCTACACCTCGGGCACAACGGCCATGCCCAAGGGCTGCATGCACACCCACCGCACGCTGATGACGAACACGGTTGGCGGCCAATGGGGCTGGGCCAGCGCCGAAAGCGTGGGCCTGGCGGTGGTGCCGATGTTCCACATCACCGGCATGTTGTACGGTGTGCTCGGCCCGGTCTACACCGGCTCGACGCTGGTGCTGATGCCGCGCTGGGACCGCGAAGTGGCCGGCCGGCTGATCTCGCACTACCGGGTGACGCACTGGACCTGCATCCCGACCATGATCATCGACCTGTTCGCGAGCCCCCACTACAAGGCCTTCGACCTGTCGAGCCTGGTCTACCTGAGCGGCGGTGGCGCGGCGATGCCGCAGGCGGTGGCCGAACGGCTTCAACACGAATTCGGCCTGACATTTGCCGAGGGCTACGGCCTGACCGAAACCGCCGCGCCCAGCCACGCCAACCCGCCAGAGCGGGCCAAGCTGCAATGCCTGGGGATGCCGATCTTCGGCGTCGATTCGCGCGTGATCGATCCGGTCACCTTGCAGGAAATGCCGGTCGGCGAAACCGGCGAGATCGTGACCCACGGGCCGATGGTCTTCAAGGGTTACTGGAAGCACCCCGACGCCACCGCGGCCGCGTTCATCGAGATCGAAGGCAAAGCGTTCTTCCGCACCGGCGACCTCGGCCGGATGGACGAGGAAGGCTACTTCTTCATCACCGACCGCTTGAAGCGGATGATCAACGCCAGCGGCTACAAGGTCTGGCCGAGCGAGGTCGAGCTGCTGCTGTTCAAGTGCCCTGCGGTGCAGGAGGCCTGCATCATCGCGGCGAAAGACGCCTACCGCGGCGAGACCGTGAAGGCCGTGATCGGGTTGCGCGCCGAGGCCCGGGGCAAGACGACCGCGCAAGGCATCATCGACTGGTCGCGCGAGCACATGGCGGTGTACAAGGTGCCGAAGATCGTGCAGTTCGTCGAGTCGCTGCCGAAGTCGGGCTCGGGCAAGGTGATGTGGCGGCTGTTGCAGGATCAGGACGCGGGGTCGGCTCCAGCTTGAGCGCACCTTCGCCGCCTCAGCGCGGGCGCGCCTCGACCCGCTCAGCCGCAGCAGTCTGGC
>JANOVJ010000159.1:0-2105 GCA_031417295.1 bacterium
CCAGCAATTCGCCGCACAAATGACCCGACTGAAAGAGGATATGGATGAATTTGAAGCCGAGTTTTTCTTGCAGCAGGGCATAGAGGCCATTGCCGCTCGAAGGAGCGACCGCCACGGCCAGCGCTTGCGACCGGCTGGCCACTGCAGGCTCCTCGTTGCCCGCTGCCGAATCACCACCACCGCCGCCGCAGGCGCTCACGAGCAGGCCCAGCGTGAGGGCTTGTGCAAGGCGCAGCCAGCGGTTTGTCGATTCAGTCATGTCGATCGGTTCCTGTCGTTGGGGTGGCGACGTGCTGTGGTCGCGACAAAACTCTCCACGGTGGAACGATGCAGACCGACGCCAGGCAAGCCAAATCTGAAAGCGCTTTCACCAATCGCTCTGGAGTTTCCGTGACTTGCGTCGATGCTGTCAACGCGCAGTTGCCCTAGGCGCTGCGGCGAGCCGGCGGCCTTTGGCGCCGGCTCGCAATGTCGTTGTCCTTCGCGGCCCAGCCGGCGCGGCGGCCGCCGGGTCGGCGCTGGGCGCCGGCCCTTCAGCGGGTGTAGTAGGCGAACTCGGCGAAGTCGATCCAGGTGTCCTTTGGCGCTTTCCACATGTCTGTGCTGCCGCCGTAGAACACGCTGAAGTACACGCTTTCGATCTTCAGCGCTTCGGTGTACCTGAACACCAGTGCTTGCGAGTCGACCACGAGCACGCCGTCCAGCCAGACCTTGACGTACCCATCGGCACGCCCGAGCGTGTTGAGCTTGACCTCTTGCTCAAGGAGCTGCCAGACACCGGCCCTGAACGGAATGCCCGCGCCGCCGAGCAGGGTGCCCCAGACCACGCTGGTGGGCAGGTAGGCGTACACCGATCCGTGCAGCCCAGGGCCCCAGACGTGGCGTGCCGAGAAGCCGTCGTAGCCGTTCGGCAGCTTGCCGCCGCTGTTGCACACGCCGCCGCACAGGCCCGGCAATTTGCCTCCGAGCGCGGGGTCGAAGTCGCGTGCGAAGCGGAGTTTGTAGCTCAGGCGCGCCACGTCGACGCCAGGGCCCGGCATCTTCGATTGGAAGCCTGAGCCGCCGATCATCTCGCCTCTCGCCGCCATCGTCCCGGGGTCGATCGTTCCGGCCGGAATGTTGACGCGCAGCCGCTTGCCAGAAACCTCCGCGTCCCGCGCGTAGCTTCGATTGTTGAGGCCCCAGCCCCAGGGTCCGCCTGGCCAGTCCCGTACCTCTTGGCTGAAGTCGCTCTTCCAGGCCAGAGTGGTGGCCGCCGGAAGCCGCGCCCGGCTGGCCTCCGGTGCGGGTGCGGGTGCGGGTGCGGGTGCGGGTGCGGGTGCTGGTGCGGGTGCTGGTGCGGGTGCCGGTGCCGGTGCCGGCGCCGGCGCGGGACTGGGCGCTGGTGATGGGGCCGGAGATGGAGATGGAGACGGAACCGGAGCGGGGCTCGGGGCCCTTACCGGCGGTTTGCCGCCGCGCGCCTCCGCCGTTTCACTCTCGGTGGTCGCCCCGCCGCAGGCCACGAGCAGCGAGGCCGCCAACGCCGGGCTGGCCAGGCCGCGGAAGCGCATCCAAACGGCAGCAAGAGAGTCGGGAATCGAGAGCGCGGGCATGCAGGCTTTCTGAAAATTTCAGCAACCCTGCGACCTTAAAGTTGATCGCGCCGCCCGGCACACCCGTGCCCGGCGTGTGTGTGAGCGCCTGTAGCGCCAGAGCGCGCCGGCCCACCGCCTGCGGCAGAACTTACCGCCGGTCACGGGCGCCGGTGGCGCGCGGCCCGCGCACTGAGCGCGTTCGGAAAGTACAGCGCCGTCAGGCTGGCGCTGTGGACCGGCACAAAACCTTCACGTTGCGGCGTGTCGCCATCGAAGCGGCGCCAGTCGCGCAGCCAGAAGATGGCATCGCACACGTCGAGCAGGCCCAGGGTTTCGCGGTCGCCCACCAGGATGCCCTGGACCCGCAGGCCGAGTTCGGCACGCGCGGCGTCGAGCTGCGTCAAGGTGGCGCCAGTGCAACCGAACTCGCCGTCGCTGACGATCAGCAGGTCGGCGCTGCGCCAGCCTTCGCTGTGTACTTGTGCAATCGCCCGTTCGATCGGCGTCTGCACGTCGGTGCCGCCGTCG
>JANOVJ010000160.1:0-28966 GCA_031417295.1 bacterium
TCGACGGTGTAGCGCATGTACTCCCGAATCGCTTCGCGGCCGTGCAGGTCCTTGTCGGTCCAGGTGTAGATGGTGTTGCCCTGCGGCGGCTGGATGAAGGCCTTGTCGATGCGGCGCGGCTTGCCGTTCACGGTGTAGGGGCCGTCCATCATCTTGAGCAGGCGCTCGCCGGTGAAAGGCTCGCCGTCGTGGCGCCATGCCAGGTCAACGAGATTGGTCGGGTAGCAACTGGTGTCGATGATCATGCGGTCCTCGCAGGGAAATGTCTGAATCTGGCGAGGATGGTGGCAGCGCAAGCGTCATCGGTAAATGACCACAGTTCTATATATTGATAGTGTTTCAGGATGAATACGGCGGCCGCCGCTTGGTCCTGTGCCCCGTGGGACGCGCGCTGGCGCCAAAGGGGCGCGCGGCCCAGCGTGGGCGCCGCGCGAAGCTTGCGAAGCGGCCCGTTGTCAAGCGCGGCTGTGTACCGCCGCCCTGTCTCTTAGGCCCGTTTCGGAACGGGCTGAACCCTGTAGCCCAGGCGCACCGAAATGTCTGCCGCCGCCGCCTGCACCGCCGCCGCGAAAGGCGAGTCCCATGCGCCAGAAAAATGGTCTTCGTGGCCGAGCGCGGTGATCACCAGCACCGCTTCGCCTTCGTGGGTGAAGGCCGGCGCGCTGAAGGCGTTCACGCCCGGGATCGGCCGGCCGAGCGCGCGGGTCACGCCGTGAGCGCGCAGTTCTTCAGCGCTCTGCGCGATTTCGCGCGCCAGGTTGGGCGCCGGCTTGTGGCTTTGCGGGCGCCAGGTCTCGCCCAGCGGCCCGCTCATGGCTTGCGCCAGTTTCGCGGCCGGCAGCACCGCGGCAAAGGCGCGGCCGGTGGCGGTGCCGAGGATCGACATCACGGTACCGGCGCGCATGCTTACATGCAGCGGCTGGCTGCCCTCGATCATGCGCACGATGGTCGGCCCGAAGTTGGCCCACACCGCAATGGCCACCGCTTGCTGGAGGCGTTCGGCCAGCGCCTCGGCCACCTGCGTGGCCACGCGAACCGGGTCGAGCTGGTGCAGGCAGGCCAGGCCGATCTGCAACGCGGCCGGCCCGAGCGCGTAGCGCTGCGACACCGGGTCTTGCTCGATCAGGCCGAGCTTGCCGAAGCTCACCAGGTACGGGTGCGCCCGCGCGGCGGGCAGGCCGGCGCGGGCCGACAAGTCTTTCAGCGCCATCGGCGAGGGGTGGTCGGCCAGCGCCAGCAGCAACCTGCCGCCGACTTCGACAGACTGCACCGAGCGCTGCGCCTTGTGCGCGTCGTCGTCCGGGATCGGGCCAGGGGCGGGCTGTTTGGCAGGCATGGACACCTTCATCGTTGTTTCGAGCTGCGGTTCTCAATCGTCAATTCTGACTTCAACAAATTTATTTGACAATAGCAAACTCAAGACATAGACTGCAAATCAGTTCGCTGATAGCAAATTGGAGACCCGATGAACGAGCCCAAGAAATTCGCGTCCCAGGCCGACCTGGAAGAAAAGAAGATCACTTTCACGAAGCTCTCGGAACACGCGTACGCCTACACCGCCGAGGGCGACCCGAACACCGGCATCGTGATTGGCGACGACGCGGTGCTGGTGGCCGACACCCAGGCCACGCCGGCGATGGCGGCCGACGTGATCCGCCGCATCCGCGAGGTGACCGACAAGCCGATCAAGTACGTCGTGCTGACGCATTACCACGCGGTGCGCGTGCTCGGCGCCAGCGCCTACCTGCCCCAGCAGATCCTGGCCAGCCAGGACACGTATGACCTGATCGTCGAGCGCGGCGAGCAAGACAAGGCGAGCGAGATCGGCCGCTTCCCGCGCCTGTTCAGTAATGTCGAAACGGTGCCGCCCGGCATGACCTGGCCGACCATGACCTTCAGCGGCAAGATGACGGTGTGGCTGGGCAAGCTCGAAGTGCAGTTGCTGCAACTCGGCCGCGGCCACACCAAGGGCGACACGGTGGTCTGGCTGCCCGAGGACCGGGTGCTGCTCAGCGGCGATCTGGTCGAGTTCGACGCCACGCCGTATGCGGGCGACGCCTACTTCAAGGACTGGCCGCAGACGCTTGCGAACCTGGCGGCGCTGAAGCCGCTCGCCCTGGTGCCGGGCCGTGGCCCCGCGCTGGTGGGCGAAGCGCAGGTTGCGGCCGGCCTGCAGGCGACCGGCGGCTTCATCGCCGACGTTCGCGCCAGCGTCGAAGCGGGGGTGGCGGCGGGCAAGAATTTGAACGCGGTCTACAAGGAGACGTTTGCGAAGTTGAAACCCAAGTACGGCCACTGGGTGATCTTCGACCACTGCATGCCGTTCGACGTGACACGCTGCTATGACGAAGTGACGCAGTACGCCGACCCACGCATCTGGACGGCGCAGCGCGACATCGAGATGTGGGAGACGCTGGAGGGCTGAGAGTCCCATTTCGCTTTCAGCCTGGCTTTCAGGTTCGCCCGCACCCCCGCCCTCTCCCGCAGGCGGGCGAGGGAGCAAGCCCGGCTTCCTCGCCCCTGTACTCGGGGGAGAGGCGGGGCTTTCGAGGCGCATGCGCCGAGCACGCCGAACGGCATCGGCTTGCAAGGCGATGCGCGCACTGCAAGTGAGGGGCCGCAGGAGACAAGACATGCAATTCAACGAACTTGCCGCGCGCCAAGGCTCGGACATCGACTACCAGAAGCTGGTGTTCGACTACACCCGTCACGCCGACCAGTCCACACCAGCGCCGATGCGGCACCCAGTGGTCGTGGTCGGCGCGGGCCCGGTCGGCCTGGCATTGGCGATCGACCTGGCCCAGCGCAACATCCCGGTCGTGCTGCTCGACAACGACAACACGCTGTCCACCGGCTCGCGCGCGATCTGCTTTGCCAAGCGCACGCTCGAAATCTTCGACCGGCTTGGTTGCGGTGAGCGCATGGTTGCGAAAGGCGTGTCGTGGAACGTGGGCAGGGTGTTCTTCAAGCAGGAACAGATCTACAGCTTCGACCTGTTGCCCGAGACCGGCCACGCCCGGCCGGCCTTCATCAACCTGCAGCAGTACTACGTCGAAGGCTACCTGGCCGAACGCGCTGCGGCGCTGCCGCTGATCGACCTGCGCTGGAAAAACAAGGTCGCCGGTGTCGAGCCGCACGCCGACCACGTGACGTTGACCGTCGAGACGCCCGACGGCCCGTACCGGCTCAACGCCGACCACGTCGCTGCCTGCGATGGCGGGCGCTCGGCAGTGCGGCAGCTGATCGGCCAGGAGAGCAAGGGCCGGGTCTTTCGCGACCGCTTCCTGATCGCCGATGTGAGGATGAAGCTCGACGCGCCGGCCGAGCGATGGTTCTGGTTCGACCCTGTGTTCCACCCGAACCAGAGCGTGCTGCTGCACCGCCAGCCCGACGGCGTCTGGCGGATCGACTTCCAGCTCGGCTGGGACGCGAACCCCGACGAGGAGAAGAAGCCCGAGAACATCATCCCGCGCGTGAAAGCGCTGCTCGCGCATTCGCCAACGATGCGCGGCGCCGAGTTCGAGCTCGAGTGGGCCAGCGTCTACACCTTCGCCTGCCTGCGCATGGACCGCTTCCGCCACGGCCGGGTGATCTTTGCTGGCGACTCGGCGCACGGCGTCTCGCCGTTCGGTGCGCGCGGTGCGAACTCGGGCGTGCAGGACGCCGAGAACCTGGCCTGGAAGCTCGCCGCGGTGATAGCCCAGCAGGCACCCGATGCGTTGCTCGACAGCTATGCCGACGAGCGCGAATATGCGGCCGACGAGAACATCCGCAACTCGACTCGCGCGACAGACTTCATCACGCCCAAGAGCGAGATCAGCCGGCTGTTCCGCGACGCGGTGCTCGAACTGGCAAAGACGCAGCCGTTCGCGCGCACACTCGTCAACAGCGGGCGGCTGTCGGTGCCGGCCACACTGCACGGATCGGCGCTGAACACGCCGGACGCCGACGCGTTCGCCGGTCGCATGGTGCCCGGCGCGGCGGCCGCGGATGCGCCGCTGAAGCGCGCCGATGGCACGAGCACCTGGTTGCTGCGCGAACTCGGCGCCGACTTCACGGCGATGGTCGCGGCCGGCGCCGAAGGCGAAGCGATCGCGCGGGCGCTGCAAGATGCCGCCGAGGGCGGCACGCTGCTGAAGGTGATCCGTGTCGGCGCGAATGCCGATGCCGCCGCAGGTGCGCTGATCGACAGCGACGGCGTGCTCGCCCAGCGCTACGACCTGCGGCCGGGCAGCGCTTATTTGTTCCGCCCGGACCAGCACGTCTGCGCGCGCTGGCGCAAGCCGACCGTGGCGCAAGTGAAGGCCGCCCTGGGGCGCAGCCTGGCGATCGCCTGAAGGACACCCCGATGAGCTTGATCACCACCCCCAACCTCGATGCGCCCGACGACTTCTACGAAGCGCTGATCGAAGCCCACCGCGACCTGGACAACGGCGCCAGCCAGGCGTTGAATGCACGGCTGGTGCTGCTGCTGGCCAACCACATCGGCGCACTCGACGTGTTGCAGCAGGCGCTCGTCGCCGCGCGTGCCGGCGCAGAACGACGCTGAGACGCTGAGACCTCCCTCCCTCCACAACCCATTGCAGAGCCCCCCATGTTCAGAACCCAACTCTCGCGCAGCGCCGCACTCGCCGCCCTCTCGCTCGCGACGTTCGCCGCGCCCTTTGCGGCCTCGGCGCAGGACAGCAAGCCGATCGAATGGGTCGTCGGCTACGCGGCCGGCGGCGGCTCGGACATCGTGGCCCGCACCGTTGCCGACGCGATGACGCAGACGCTGAAGCAGACGATCATCGTCAACAACAAGCCCGGTGCCGCGACCAACATCGCCGCCGACTACGTGGCCAAGGCCAAGGACCCCACGCACACGCTGCTGACGGCCGACTTCGCGACGCTGGCCGTGAACCCCTGGCTGTTCGCCAAGCTGCCCTACAACGCCGACAAGGACTTCGCGCCCGTCGGCATGCTGGCGCGCTTTCCGCTGCTGCTGGTGGTGGCGCCCAGCGTGCCGGCGAAGAACCTGAAGGAGTTCCTGGCCTGGGCCAGGAGCAACAGCGGCGGCACCAATTTCGCCTCGGCCGGCACCGGCAGCCCGCACCATCTGGCGACTGAACTTTTCCGCGAACGCACCGGGCTCACGCTGGTGCACACGCCGTACCGCGGCGCGGCACCGGCGGTACAGGATTTGCTGGGCGGCCAGGTGCCGTTTGCGTTCATGGACACCGCCAGCGTGCAGCAGTACGTGGCCTCGGGCAAGCTGCGCGCGATCGGCGTGGCGAGCCCGAAACGCCTGCCGACAATGAGCGAGGTGCCGACGCTGGCCGAGCAGGGCCTGACCGGCTTCGAGGCCTACGCATGGCAAGGCCTGGTGGTTCCGGCCGCTGCGCCGCCGGAGTGGATCGCGCGCCTGAACAAGGCGCTCAACGAGGCGCTGAATTCGACCGCGGTAAAGGCGCGCTTCCAGGTGCTGGCGCTCGAAGCGCTGCCGGGCACGCCGGCGCAGATGACCGAGTACGTGCGCGTCGAACGCGAGCGCTGGGGCCAGGTGATCAAGGCCAACAACATCAAGCTGGAATGAACGCCATGGATACCGATCCGACACGCGCCTATCAATCCGGCTTGGGCAACCAGTTCGCTACCGAGGCCTTGCCGGGCGCGTTGCCGGTCGGGCGCAACTCGCCGCAGCGCTGCGCGTACGGGCTTTATGCCGAACAGCTCAGCGGCACGGCCTTCACCGCGCCGCGGGCCGACAACCGGCGTTCGTGGCTGTACCGCATCCGGCCGTCGGCGATGCACCGGCCCTTCGAGCGGATGGAAGCGGGCCGGATCGTCAGCGACTTCGGCGCCGTGCCCACGCCGCCGAACCAGTTGCGCTGGAACCCGCTGCCGCTGCCTTCGGCCCCGACCGACTTCATCGACGGTATCGTGACGATGGCGGGCAACGGCGACCCGCACGCGCAGTCGGGCGCGGCGATCCATCTGTACGCCGCGAACCGCTCAATGAAGCAGCGCGTGTTCTACAACGCCGACGGTGAAATGCTGATCGTGCCGCAGCTTGGGCGGCAGCGCTTCGTGACCGAGCTGGGCATCATCGATGCCGAGCCGCAGGAGATCGTCGTCATCCCGCGCGGCGTGCGCTTTCGGGTCGAGTTGCTCGGCGCTGACGCGCGCGGCTCCGGCGGCGCCGCAGGCGACGGCATCCGTGGCTACATCTGCGAAAACTACGGCGCCCACTTCCGCCTGCCCGACCTGGGCCCGATCGGTTCCAATGGCTTGGCCCATGCGCGCGACTTCCTGACGCCGGTGGCGGCCTACGAAGACATCGATGCGCCGCACGAACTCGTCGCCAAGTTCATGGGCCAGATGTGGAATGCGCCGATGGACCACTCGCCGCTCGACGTGGTGGCCTGGCACGGTAACCACGCGCCGTACAAGTACGACCTGCGGCGCTTCAACGCGATCGGCTCGATCAGCCACGACCACCCGGACCCGTCGATCTTCCTCGTGTTGCACAGCGCGTCCGACACGCCCGGTGTGAGCAACATCGACTTCGTGATCTTCCCGCCGCGCATCCTGGCGATGCAGGACACCTTCCGCCCGCCCTGGTTCCACCGCAACATCGCGAGTGAGTTCATGGGGCTTGTTCATGGCGCCTACGACGCCAAGGCCGAAGGCTTCGTTCCTGGTGGTGCGAGCCTGCACAACAGCATGACGGGCCACGGGCCCGACGCCGAGACCTTCGAGAAGGCCAGCCATGCGGACCTGTCGAAGCCGGACGTGATCCGCGACACGATGGCCTTCATGTTCGAGACCCGCTGCGTGCTGCGGCCGACGGCGCATGCGCTGGAATCGGCCGAGCTTCAGCACGAGTACTACCGCTGCTGGCAGGGCCTCCAGAAGCACTTCGACGCGAGCAAGCCATGACGACGCCCATCGACGGCACCCACGATGCTTTGCTGCAAAGCTGGCTCGCCTCGGCCAACCATCCGGCGACGGATTTCCCGATCCAGAACCTGCCCTTCGGGCGCTTCCGCCTGAGCGACCCCAACGCGGAAGACATCGACTGGCGCATCGGCGTCGCCATCGGCGACCAGGTGCTCGACCTGTGCCGCGCCAAGCTGATCGAGACGCACGACATGAAGCGGCCGATGGGCCTGCCGCCGGACGCGCGCGTGTCGCTGCGCAGGGCGATCAGCGAAGGCCTGCGCGTTGGCAGCGCGAACGAAGCGCTGTTCCGCGAAGCGCTGGTGCCGCAGTCGCACGTGACACTCGGCCTGCCGTGCGAGATCGGCGACTACACCGACTTCTACATCGGCATTCACCACGCCATGGCGGTCGGCAAGCTGTTCCGGCCCGACAACCCGCTGCTGCCGAACTACAAGTGGGTGCCGATCGGCTACCACGGCCGCGCGTCGTCGATCAACGTGAGCCCGAGCCGTTTCAAGCGCCCGCTCGGCCAGCAGCGCGGGGCCGACGATTCGCAGCCCGTGTTCGGCCCCAGCGTGCGGCTCGACTACGAGCTGGAACTCGGCCTCATCATCGGCCGGCCGAACTCGCAGGGCGAACCGATCGCGATGGCCGAGGCCGAAGACCACCTGTTCGGCGTGACCCTCTTCAACGACTGGAGCGCGCGCGACATCCAGGCCTGGGAGTACCAGCCGCTCGGGCCCTTCCAGTCGAAGAATTTTGCGAGCACGCTGTCGCCCTGGGTCGTGACGATGGAGGCCCTGGCGCCGTTCCGCAAGGCCTTCACGCGGCCGGCGGGTGACCCGGCACCGCTGCTCTACCTCGACTCGCCCGCCAACCGCGAACAGGGCGCGATCGCCATTGAGCTCGAGGTCTGGTTGCAGACCGCGGCAATGCAGCAGGCCGGCCACGCGGGCGACCGCCTCAGCCGCTCGAACTTCACCGACGGCTACTGGACGGCGGCGCAACTCGTTGCGCACCACACCGTCAACGGCTGCAATCTGAACGGCGGCGATCTGTTCGGCACCGGCACGCTGTCGGGCCCCGGCGCGGGGCAGGGCGGCTCGCTGCTGGAGCTGTCGCAAGGCGGCAAGCAGCCCATCCCCCTGTCGAACGGCGAAACGCGAACCTTCCTCGAAGACGGCGACACGGTCATCCTGCGCGGCTACTGCCAGCGCGAAGGCTTCCGCCGCATCGGCTTCGGCGAGTGCCGCGGCACGGTGCTGGCGGCCGCTCGTTCATCAGTTGCCGGTACGGCCTGAAGCCGCTCCAGACCGACACGCTGCGGTTTCGTTTCGACGCCAGCGACGAGCACTGGAGTTGCACGCGGTTCGAGCTTGTCCGCGGGGGCCGGGTGAACCACCGCCCCGCGCGCCAATAATGCGGGCCTGAGCGGCCGCTTCAAGGCCGCGTGCAAGGACGCCATGAGCAACGCCCCCACCCTGGCTCCCGGGCTCACGCTGGCCGTCATCGGCGCCGGCCCGGTCGGCCTGTGCCTGGCGCTGCACGCCGCCCGCGCGTTGCCGCAGGCGCGGGTTACGGTGTTCGACGCCCGCCCGGCCGAACTCGACATCGCGCACGACCCGCGCACGCTGGCGCTGTCGTATGGCAGTGTGCAACTGCTCGAACGGCTGGAGGGCTGGGACGCGACGCGCGCGCAGCCGATTCTCGAAGTGCATGTGTCGCAGCAGCCACCGAGCTGGGGCCCGTTCGGCGAGCCCGAGTTGCGCATCCGCGCCAGCGACGAGGCCGTGCCGATGCTCGGCGCGGTGCTGAGCTACGGTCACATCGTGGCCCCGCTGCAGGCGGCGTGGCTGGCCGCTTGCGCGCACGAGCCGCAGCGTCTGCACAGCCGCTTCGGGACGGCGGTGACGGCGTTGAAGAACGTTGCCGGCGGGGTCGAGGTCGACGCCGGCATCGCCGAGCAATTCGACCTGGCGGTGGTGGCCGAAGGCGGCGTGTTTGCCGACCAGGCGCGCAAGGCGCTGGCGCACGACTACCGGCAGACCGCCTGGGTCGGCCAGGTCACGATCGAAGGCGGCTCGCCGGGTACGGCCTTCGAGCGCTTCACGCGCCAGGGGCCGGCCGCGTTGTTGCCGTTGAAGAGCGACGGCAGCGCGCAGCGCGCCGGGCTGGTCTGGTGCGTGCCGACCGACGACGACCCGGTTGCCGGGCTGACCGACCCACAGCGGCTGACCGTGCTGTCGAGCATCTTTCACCCGTCGGTCGGGCGGCTGACCGCGGTCTCGCCGCTGAAACACTTTGCGCTCGGCCTGAATGCCGAACGCACCTTGGTCGAAGGGCGCACGGTGCGCATCGGCAACGCGGCGCAGACGCTGCATCCGGTGGCCGGCCAGGGCCTGAACCTGGGCCTGCGCGACGCCGTCGAGCTGGTGCGTTCGCTGGCAGGCAACACCGACATTGCGAGCGTCCTGCGCGGCGTGGAGTGGCGCCGCGCGCCCGACCGCTGGAGCATGATCGCCGCGACCGATTTCCTGGCCCGCAGCTTCACCTGGGAACTGCCGGGCCTGGGCACGGCACGCGGCCTGGGCCTGGCCGCCTTGCAGGCGCTGGGGCCGGTGAAGTCGGCGTTGGCGAAGCAGATGATGTTCGGGTCGCGCTGAACTCAGTCGAACGTCGGGCCGTCCCAAGCCGACTGAGGCCTTGCAGGCCGCGCTGGGCCAGCGGCCCAGCCCCTCGCCAGGCATGACCAGCCCTCAGGGCTGTTCATGTCCGGGCGCGGCCCCTTGGGGGCAGCGAACGCAGTGAGCTTGGGCTTGTCATTTCAGGCCGCCCACCGCCGGCGCCGCCAGCCGTAGCCGAGCAAACCGACGCAGCCGGTTGCAAACAAGAGCCAGGTGCCCGGTTCGGGAACCATGTTTATTCTTGCAATCTCGGATGCCATCAGCGGGCGGTCGTAAATGCCGACGTCGTCAATCCGCCCACTGAAATACTGGCGCTGGAAAGAGTCGCTCGACAGGCTGTATCCCAGCACCAAGGGCCCATCGCTGGACACGGTCTTGACCGTGGTTGACGTGGCGAGCAATTCGCCGTCCACCCACATCTCTCCACTGCTCCCGGCCTTGTTGATCACCACCTGGTGCCAGGTTTTATCTCGGTAGTCATGCGCCGTATCGATCATGCGGTCGCCTCCGCCCTCATAGGTAAAGAATTTGAGGTTGCCGGTTTCCGGTGTACCAGTCACGGTGTACACCGTGAGGTAGAAGTCGTGGAAAAAGACTGTCTTGTCGATGATCTTCTGGCCGTAGCCATTGGCGCCGGTGCCACCGCCATCGTGCCGGAACCACAGGCTGATGGCATAGTCATTCCACGAAGGCACGTCGACCGCTGAGCCCAGATTCACGTACGCATCGCGCCCGTTCAGCTTGAATGCTTGCCCGACCTTGCCTGGCGCAAACTTGACATCGCCCACGAGCGTGCCGTCATGGGTACCAACGGCGTCGTCAGCATTGCCTTCCCCTTGCCACAAGGCGACCAGTCCGTCCGTGGGGAGTGCGCCAGCCGCAGCAGAACCGACATGCATCGTTGCCCCGGCCACGACAAGCAATGACAGGGTGCGAAACACCAAAGCCTTTTTCGTCGGCAATGCCTTCTGAGGTTGCCGCGCAAAAGGTGAGGCGTCTATCTGTGCGGCATGCGAAAGCGCGGACAGGGGAATGCCGGCGCCTGGCGAGTTTGTACGTTTCATGGTTGTGCTCCCATTGAAGGAATGGCTTTTGGGCAGGGTCCGAGGGCATCTGCCGAGCCAGCAAGCACAACCTGCGCTGTCCCGATTCCGGCTGCGACAAGCGCACTGCCAGCCATGCAAAGCGGTTGCGGCACGACGTGGAGGCGTTGCCCCACGAGGAATGACCCGACCGTTGCGCTCGACACTGCCCTTGCCTTTGCGCCGCACAGACTGACAAAAATAGGCGACGGAGCGGGCCGGTTCAACCCCCGGAACGCGGCAGTGGCGCGCCGTTCACGTGTCGAACTTCACGGCGCCCGTTGCAATGTCGTACATCGCGCCGACGATGCGGATGCTGCCCTTGGACTCGAGCTCGGCCAGCACCGGGCTGCGCTTGCGTATCTCGGCGATCGTCAGCTCGACGTTCTTCTTCGCCACCAGGTCGACGAACGCATAGTTCTTCGCCGTCCGCTCGCCGCTGTAGGCTGTGGCCTCGACCGCCGGCTTGATCTTGGCCAGCAGCCCGGTCAGGTTGCCGAGTTCGGCGTTGTCGATCGCGCCCTTGATCGCGCCGCAAGCAGTGTGGCCCATCACCCGCACCACCTTGGCGCCGGCCAGCTTGCAGGCGAATTCCAGGCTGCCGAGGATGTCGTCGTTGGCGATGTTGCCGGCCACGCGGGCGTTGAAAACGTCGCCGATGCCGAGATCGAGGATGCGTTCGGCCGGCGCGCGCGAGTCGATGCAGCTCAGGACCACCGCCGCCGGGTACTGGCCCTTGGCGCTTGAGCGCTGCTCGGCGAGGGTGTCGCGCTGCAGCTTTTCGCCCTTGCGGAAGCGCAGGTTGCCGCGCTTCATCTGCTCGATGATGCTGGCCGGCGTCATCGCGTCGCGCTGGGCCTGCGTCAGCGACGCGGCAAAGGCCAGGCTGCCGTACAAGCTGCCGCCCAGGGCCCACAGCGCCGGCGCCGCAACCGAGGCCTTGAGCAGGCTGCGCCGGGCCAGGCCGCCGCTGCGGGCGGGGGTTGCGGGTGAGTCGCACATCCAGGGTTCTCCTTCAGTTCGGGCGAGGGGTGCCGGCGCGAATATCGCGGCTGCGGCAGGCGCTGTCAACGAGCCCGCGCGCCGATGAATCAGAGCCCACCAGCGCTCGGTCGTACGTCAAGGGTACCCGTGACGACGGCGCTTGCCGCCGCCCGCGGAGCCGGACCGGCGGCCGTGGGTTCGGTCGGCAAGGGCAGGGCCGGCTGCGAGCCGATCACGACGGCGCCCGAGAGGCCGGCCGGCGGCTCCACTGCGGCGAGCGCCAACGCGCTGGCTACGGCGGCGGCCACGGTGCTCCAGGTGAGGGCTTGCAGCGAGCTGAGGTTCATGTCGGGTAGGTGCGGTTCGGCGTTGGATCGACGCACGGGCGCAGGAAGCCACCACGTCGCCGAGAACTCTCTACCTTAGGGGCTGCGGGCTGGCGCTGTCATCCCTATTCCGAAGGAAATAGTGCCCGACTGCAACAGCCGGGCCCGCACCGTGACGCCGCGGCGAGACACCCGCCGGCACAAATGCGCCGTGAACGGGCGGATGTTCGGCGCTTCGCCGCGCGCGCGGCGGCGCAGACTGGTTGCCTGTGCTGGTGGTGGTGCTGGTGGTGGGGGTTTGCAATGGGTCTTGCTTCATCTTCTTCGTTCCTTCGCCGCCTGGTGGCGGGGCCGCAAGCGCCGAAGGAAGACGATCCTGCGGACATGGGCACGGCCTTCGGCCTCGAGGCCAGCCTGGGCCCCGTCAGCGCCTATCCCACCGACGATGCCGGCTGCGGCCACCCCGCCGCACCGGATGACGATGCGCCGATGGGCTGGCTCGGCCGACGCCTGTTGAAGCCCCCGCGCTGACGGCTGCCGCCGCCGCGTCGGCACCTGCGGGCCCGCCCGCCTGCCCGCCCGAGTTCCCGTTCGCCCGCGCGCCCCGGCGTCGGCTGAGCCGCCGTGCCCGCGCGCCGATCGCTACCCCACGTCGAACACCTTGAGGCCGTCGAAGCCGTTGGCCTCGCCCTTGCGCGCATGGCCGCGGGCGTTGCACACCACCCGCGTCGACGCGCCCGGCCCGTCGCTCACCGTGTAGTCGTGCCGGCAGTGCAGGTGGCCGTGGATCCACAGTTGCGCCAGCGGCAGCAGGTCGTCGTCGGCGTTGCAGAAGCTCGCCGTGCCCGGCTGGTCGCCGTAGCGCGGGTCGGCGCTGCGACGGCTTGGGCCAAAGTGGGTGATAACTACCGTCGCGTCCCAGTTGCCGGGTGGGCGGCGCAGCTCGGCTTCGAGCCAGCTTCGGCACGCCAGCGCCTCGGCGCGCGCCTGCGCGGCGTCGAACGGCTGGCCGTGGCGGGTCGCGGCCATCAGCCGCATGAAGTAGCCGGCGGCGCGCATCGCCCTTTCGCGGCCGGCGCTGCCGAAGAGGTCGAAGTCGCACCAGCGCGTGGTGCCGACGAAGCGGACCCGTTGCCCCTGCGCGCTGGTGAGCACCACGCTCTCGCACTCCAGCACCGTGAAGCCGAGATCGCTGCAACGCGCGCGCAGCGCCGGCCAGGCGGTACTGAACTCGCGCCGGTCGAACTCGTGGTTGCCGGCAACGAAGATGACAGGTACCGGCCAACCGCGAAAGCGCTCCAGCCCGACCCAGCTGCTGTCGATGTCGCCGGCCAGCACCAGCAACTCGGCGCCGGGCGCCGGTTCGGGGTCGAAGGCTTCGGTTTCGAGGTGCAGGTCGGACAGGAGCTGCAGGCGCATGTCAGCCGGCGCCGGGCCGCCCCCAAGGTGGCTGAGGCCTTGCAGGCCCCTCGGGGGCCGCGAACGCAGTGAGCTTGGGGCAGACATCAGCCGCCATGGCACTGCTTGAACTTCTTGCCGCTGCCGCAGGGGCAGGGGTCGTTGCGGCCGACCTTGGGCGCGTCGCGGCGCACGGTGTCGACGCGGTAGCGGGCGTCATGCGTCAGGTCGGCCAGGTCGGCGACGGCGCCGACCAGGTCTTCCATCGCGTCGTCGAGCGTTGCCAGCGGCAGCTCGTGGTCGAGGATGGCCACCCACTCGCGCTCCTCGTCGGCCTCGGCCGGCAGGTGGCGAAACAGCCGTGCCAGCGCAGCGTCCACCGCCTCATCGGCCAGGTCGAGCAAGGCCGGGAACATTGCGCAGGCGACCTGGAAGCCCGCCACCCACGGCAGCAGCGGCCGCGAGACCGGGCTGATGCCCGCCAGCGGATCGTCGCCGGCCTCCGGCGCGGCATCGGCCTCGTGGTCGGGCCCGTCGTCGCTGTCTTCAAGGATCAGCGGGTCGAACCCGCCGTCGTCGAGCAAGGCCCGGTTCAGGGCCGCGTAGCGGCGCAGCGTCAGTGCCTGCGCGCGCTCGTGGCCGCTGCGGTCCGCGCCCTCGGGCCACGGGCGGCCCTCGGCGTCGAACACATACGGCAGCCATTCGGCCGGCGTGATCGGCACCGGCTGCACCAGCACCCCGCAGAGGTAGCCGTCGAGCATCACGGCGTCCATCGGCAGCAGCGGCTCGGGGGTGGCATCGAGGAGGTCGTCGAGCTCCCGGAACTCGGTGTCCGTGAGATCGACGAACGCGGCGGGCAAGGTCGGTGCGGGCATGGCGCGATTGTCCTATGCCCGCTGGCGGGCAGGAGACCGCGTTGCGCCCCGGAGCCGCGCCGGGACGTCAATTCACGGCGTCAGGCGCGCTTCGATCCGGGCCTTGGTCGCCGTCAGCGCGGCCGGCAGGTGGTAGGCGAGCTGCTTGAACAACTCGTCGTGCAGCGCCAGCTCGGCGCGCCAGGCGGCGGGCTCGGCGCTCGTGACCTGCTGGAACTGCGCCGGGCTGAAGTCGATCCCGGTCCAGTTCAGGTCTTCGTAGCGCGGGCTGGTGCCGAACATGTGCTCGACGCCATCGGCGCGGCCCTGCACCCGGTCGAGCACCCACTTCAGCACCCGCATGTTCTCGCCGTAGCCGGGCCAGACGAACTGGCCGTCGGCGCCCTTCCTGAACCAGTTGACGCAGTAGATCTTCGGCACCTGGGCGCCGCTCTGGGCGCACAGCTCGCCGATGCGCTCGCCCATGTCGAGCCAGTGCTGGAAATAGTCGCTCATGTTGTAGCCGGTGAAGGGCAGCATCGCGAACGGGTCGCGCCGGACCACACCCTGTTGCCCGGCCGCGGCGGCGGTGGTTTCGCTGCCCATCGTGGCCGCCATGTAGACGCCTTCGACCCAGTCGCGCGCCTCGGTGACGAGCGGCACCGTCGTCGAGCGCCGGCCGCCGAAGATGAAGGCGTCGATCGCCACGCCGGCCGGGTTGTCCCACTCGGCGTCGAGCGCCGGGTTGTTGGTCGCGGCCACGGTGAAGCGCGAATTCGGGTGCGCTGCCTTGGCGCCGGTGTCCTTGGCGATGGCCGGCGTCCAGTCCTTCCCCTGCCAGTCGATGCAGTGTGCCGGCGGGGTCTCGGTCATGCCCTCCCACCACACGTCGGCGTCGTCGGTGAGGGCCACATTCGTGAAGATCACGTCGCGCTTCAGGCTGGCCATGCAATTGAAGTTGGTCTTGTTGTTGGTGCCCGGCGCGACGCCGAAGTAGCCGGCTTCGGGGTTGATGGCGTAGAGCCGCCCGTCGGCACCGGGCTTGATCCAGGCGATGTCGTCGCCGATCGTCGTCACCTTCCAGCCCTCGAACCCGGCCGGCGGGATCAGCATCGCGAAATTGGTCTTGCCGCAGGCGCTGGGGAACGCCGCGGCGACATGGTGCTTGCGGCCTTCGGGCGAGGTCACGCCGAGCAGCAGCATGTGCTCGGCCAGCCAGCCGGCGCTGTCGGCGGTGGCGCGGCCCATGCCGCTGGCGATGCGCAGCGCGAAGCACTTCTTGCCCAGCAGCGCGTTGCCGCCGTAACCCGAGCCGTAGCTCCAGATCTCGCGGGTTTCGGGGTAGTGGACGATGTACTTGGTCTGGTTGCACGGCCAGGCCACATCTTTCTGGCCGGCCGCCAGCGGCGCGCCGACGGTGTGCATGCAGGGCACGAACTCGCCGTCGGCGCCCAGCACCTCCAGCACAGGGCGGCCCATGCGCGTCATGATCTTCATGTTGACGGCCACATAGGCGCTGTCGCTGAGCTCGACCCCGATGTGCGCGATCGGCGAACCGAGCGGGCCCATGCTGAACGGCACCACGTACATCGTGCGGCCCTTCATGGATCCCTTGAAGAGTGGGCGCTCACCCGTTTGCAGCAGGGCGCGCATTTCGGCCGGCGCCATCCAGTGGTTGGTCGGGCCGGCCTCTTCCTTGCGCTCGGCGCAGATGAAGGTCCGGTCTTCAACCCGGGCCACGTCGCTGGCGTCGCTGCAGGCAAGAAAACTGTTCGGCCGCAACGCCGGGTTGAGGCGCTTGAAGGTGCCGGCGGCCACGAGCTGCGCACACAGGCGCTGGTATTCCTCGGCGCTGCCGTCGCACCAGTGGACGGCGCTGGGCTCGGCCAGCGCGGCCATTTGGGCCACCCATTCGATCAGGCGCTGGTTCTTGACATGGGCAGGCGCATTCAGATGCAGGCCATGCATCGCGGGCTCGTTCATGAGGGATCCGATCATTGAGTTGAGCTGTCGGCGCCCCGACCCGGCCGGCGCCATTTGGCCCGCATTGTCACGCCACCGTAACCGCTTCGTAACCACCGGGCTTCAGGGGGGGATAGGCGAATCCGGAACAAGTTCATGCGCGCCCCCGAGAGGGCAGGTCAGCCGGCGCCGGGCCGCTCCCAAGCCGGCCGAGCGCCCCCTTGGGGGGCAGCGAACGAAGTGAGCATGAGGGGCGGTCGTCTCAGGCGATGGCCGCGCCCTTGATCTGGGCGTGCACCGCCAGCCCCGGCCGCAGCCCGAGTGCGCCGGCCGAACGCCGGGTGATGCGCGCCAGCAGCAGCGTGCCCCCGGCTGCCAGTTGCACCATCACGTGGCCGGGGGTGTCGTCGGCCAGCGCCTGAACGGTGGCCGGCAGGATGTTCAGGATGCTGCTGTCGGCGTGGTGGCTCAGCGCCAGGCTCACGTCGCGGGCCAGCACGCGCACCACCCGCTGGGCGCCGGGTGCCGCATCGGCGCTCGGCAACAGCAGCTCGCCGCCGTCGAAGCCGAGCCTCGCAATCTGGTCGGTGGCGTCGTGCGCCAGCACCGTGACCGCCAGCGCGGCCTGGGCGCTGTCGCCATGGGCGAACGGCAGGTCGAGCCGGGTCAGCAGCTCGGCTGTGGGGCCGCTGACGTGTCGGCCATCGGTGCCCAGCAGCACCACATGGCGGGCCAACCGGGCCACTTCCTCGGGCGCGTGGCTGACGTAGAGCGCCGGGATGTCGAGCTCGACCTGCATTGCCTGCAGACACGGCAGCAGCTCGGCGCGGCGTTGCAGGTCGAGCGAGGCCAGCGGTTCGTCGAACAGCAGCAGGCTCGGGCTGGCGGCCAGCGCGCGCCCGATCGCGACGCGCTGGCGTTCGCCGCCGGAAAGGCCGTCGGTCTTGCGTTGCAGCAGCGGTTCGAGCCCGAGCAGCGCCAGCACATGGTCGAACGCGATCTGCGGCCGGCCGGGCGCGGCGCGGCGGCGCGCGAAATCGAGGTTGCCGCGCACGCTGAGGTGCGGGAACAGCGCGGCCTGCTGGAACACCATGCCCACGGCGCGCCGATGCGGCGGCAGGAACACGCCGCGAGCGTCGTCTTGCCAGGTTTCGCCGCCGACGCACAGCCGGCCGGGCACGCGCAGCAGCCCGGCCACGGCGCGCAGGCAGCTTGTCTTGCCCGAGCCCGACGGCCCGAACAGCGCGGTGAAGCCGCGGCCTGGCAGGTTCAGGTCGAGGTCGAGCCGGAAGCCCGGGTGGGCGATCGCGAGCCGCGCTTCCAGGGCCGCGGCGTCGCTCATCGTGTTCGGCGCGGCGACGGCCGCAGCGTGTACAGCAGCAGCAAGACGACGAAGCTGAACGAGAGCATTGCCGCCGACAGGGCGTGCGCCGACGCGTATTCCATGGCTTCCACGTGGTCGTAAATCTGGACCGAAATCACGCGGGTCTGGCCGGGGATGTTGCCGCCGATCATCAGCACCACGCCGAACTCGCCCAAGGTGTGCGCAAAGCCGAGCACGGCGGCGGTCAGGATGCCGGGCCGCGCCAGCGGCACCGCGACGCTGAAGAAGCGGTCGAGCGGCCCGGCGCGCAGCGTCGCCGCGGCGTCGAGCGTGGCCTCGTCGATGGCCTCGAAGGCCTGCTGCAGCGGCTGGACGACAAACGGCATCGAGTACAGCACCGAGGCCACCACCAGCCCGGCGAAGGTGAATGGCAGCAGCCCGAGGCCCAGGGCCTGCGTCAGTTGCCCGACAGCGCCTTGCGGCCCCATCGCGACGAGCAAGTAGAAGCCGAGCACGGTGGGCGGCAGCACGATCGGCAACGCCACCACCGCACCGACCGCCGCCTTCCAGCGTGAGCCCGTGCGCGCCAGCCACCACGCGAGTGGCGTGCCGAGCAGCAGCAGCAACAGCGTCGTCACGCCGGCCAGGCGCAGCGTCAGCCCAACGGCCGCGAGATCGGCGCTGTCGATGTTCATCGTCATGGCGCGGCCGGCAGCTCGTAGCCGAAGCTGCGGATCGCGGCGCGCGCCTTCTCGCTGCGCAGGTAGCTCAGCAGCGCCAGCGCGGCCGGCTTGTCGCGGCCGGGCAGCAGCAGCACCGCGTCCTGGCGCAGCGGCGCGTGCAGTGCGGCGGGCACGACCCAGGCCGAGCCGGGGCCGCTGAACGCGCCGTCCCGCCAGACCTGCGCCAGCGCGACGAAGCCCAGCTCGGCATTGCCGCTGGCGACGAACTGCTGCGTCTGGGCGATGTTCTCGCCCTGCACGAACTTCGGCCGCAGCGCATCCAGCAGGCCCAGCTTGGCTAGCGTCTCGCTCGCCGCCGCCCCATAAGGCGCCGTCTTCGGGTTGGCCACAGCCAGATGCTGGAACCGGCCCTGCTTGAGAACGCCGCCGTCGGCGTCCACAAAGCCGGGCTGCGCCGACCACAGCACGAGCCGGCCGATGGCGTAGGTGAACGCGCTGCCGGGCACCGCCAGGCCGTCGGCGACGAGCTTGGCTGGCGTCTCGTCGTCGGCCGACAGCAGCAGCTCGAACGGCGCGCCGTTGCGGACCTGGGCGTAGAACTTGCCGGTCGCGCCGAGGCTCAGTTCAGCCCGGTGGCCGGTGGCCGCTTCGAAGTCGGCCGCGATGCGCTGCATCGGCGCGCTGAAGTTGGCGGCTACCGCCACCTGCACCCGGTCGGCCAGTGCGGGGCCGGTCAGCAAGGCGGCGGCCAGGGGCCAGACGATTGCGAACGACTTCATCGGCATGCCTTCAATCGAGCGCGACAAGAATCACGCTCGACGCCTTGAACAGCGCGCTCGCCGGCTGCCCCTTGGCGAGTGCCATCCGCTCAAGGCTGTCGCGCGTGATGCCGGCGGTGACGCTGCGCCCGGCCGGCAGCGCCAGCGTCACCTCGGCACCGATCGGCCCGGCGACGATGCGGCTGACCGTGCCGGCCAGGTGATTGCGCGCACTCGTCTGCACCTCGCCCAGCGCCAGCATCACTGACGAGGCCTTGACCAGCGCCAGCACCGATGAGCCAAGCGCCAACCCGAGCGTGTCGGCGCTTTCGCGGGTGACACCGGCGACGATCTGCGTCTGCGCATCGAGCGCGATGCAGACCTCGACGCTGACCTTGCTCTGGCGCAGCGCAGCCACCGTGCCCGCGAACTGGTTGCGCGCGCTGGTACGCACTGCAAGGCGGCGAAGCTGCATCTGCATCTGGTGCGCGTCGAACCGATCGCCGCCAAGGCCGCCTGGCGGCGACCGCCCCCGCAACGGGGAACAAGGAAGCTCGGGGCGGCCCGGCGCGTCCCTGGCCGAACGCCCCCGCTGGCGCGACGGTTGAGGCGCCAGCCGGTCGAGCGCGCGCTGCTGCTCGCCCTCGACGGCGCGGTACATCGCCACCAGTTCACGCCCGGCATCGGTCAGCCGCGTGCCGCCGCCCTGGCGCCCGCCTGCCGTGCGCTCGACCAGCGCCCGTTCTGCGAGGTTGTTCATCGCATCGAGCGCGTCCCAGGCCGCCTTGTACGACAGCGGTACCGCCTTCGCGGCGCGGGTGATCGAGCCGTGCTCGGCAATGGCTTCGAGCAGGCGGATGCGGCGCTCGCTCGCCAACGCGCCGGCAGTGGTGGCCAGGCTCAGGTGGCCGAGCAATCGGCCGGGCAGATCGGAAGTCTTGGTGCGCTGCATTTTTCGATATTATCAGCTATACAGCGTTTGGCGCTGGTGGCGCCGCTTGCCGAACGCGCTTCGTGTTGGCCGGTGCAGGCGCGCCCGCGCCGGGAGCGCGGTGGCCGCGGGCAGCTCGCCGGCCGGCCCGCCCGGCCTCGTCTAGAACCTTCGGGCGGTACGCTGCCGGCGCCGGGCCAGCGCGCCGAGCAACCACAGGCCGAGCAGCATCAGTGCCCAGGTGGACGGCTCGGGCACGTCCCTGACGATGGCCGTCAGGCCCTCGCTCGATCCGGTGAACTCGAGTTCGGCGCCGACATACGCTTCGTCCTTGGACCAGGCGATGACCGTGGCGTCGGCGAGCACATCGGTCCAGCGCTGGCCGGCTGCGAACACCGTGGACAGCCCGGCCTCCGTGTTGCCATTGGCCGAGCGCATGAAGTTGTCCAGGTCGAGCCCGCCCGACTCTTGGAACGCCGTCGGGTTGGTGGTGCCGAGGAAGTTCATCACCACGGTCAGATTGGCAAAGTCGAAGTTCGAGCCGCTGCCGATGACGAGTTGGTCGATGTCGTAGCCCGGCGTCAGGTCGCCCAGCGGGTTGATGAAGCCGCGCGCCACCGCAGCAAAGCCGCCGCCGTCGATGGCGGCCACATCGAGCAGCAGCTTGCCGCCGCGAAGGACCGTGATGGCCCCGTTGATGCGAATCTTGCCTGGCGATTCGCCCGGGCTGAGCGTGCCGCCGACAATCACGTCGGCGTTGATCGTTCCGCCGTTGCCGCCCAGCAGGCCGCGGGAGCCGATCTCGACCGTGCTCGCGTTGACGGTGCTGCCGTCGCTGACCATCAGGATGCCGGTGCCGGTGTCCACGCCCGGTGTGGCGCCGATGCCGACATAGCCGGCGCTGAGGGACGACGCGCCCCTGAGCGTCACGATGCCGGCGCCGGTGAGTGCCCGGCCCAGGTACGCCGAGCCGTTGCCGATGTCGATCGAACTGCCCTGGTCCATCGCGATGATGCCGGTGCCGTCGTGACCGACCGACATCGTCGCACGGCCGCTGGCGGCCACGACCTCGATCCGCGAACCGCCCGTCATCGACAAGCTGCCGTTGCCGAGCGGATTCGGCACCGTGCCGCCCAGGTACAGGCCGGCGCCGGACGTGCCGAGGTTGGTGATCGTGACCCGGCTGCCATTGGCCAGCGCCGCGATGCCCGTGCCACCGCGGTTGCCGATCGTCAGCGCCGCGCCAGCCAGGATGTTGCCGGTTTGCTGGCCGCTCATTTCGAGCGATCCGTTGTCCATCGTCAGGTAGCCGACGCCGACCCGGCCGATGTTCATGTTGGTCGCGGCGACGAGGCCCTTGTCGGCAATGCTCAGCAGCCCGATCGACCCGGCACGTCCGACGCTGATGAAGGCATCGCTGCCGCTGACGCGGATCTCGGAGCCCAGTCCGGAAACGAATGCATAACCGGTGCCCCCGGCCACGGTGTCACTGTTGCCGCCGATGCCGAGGAAGGTCGTCCGCGGATCGGCGACCGTCGACACCGCATTGCCGGTCAGCAGCAGCTTGCCTCCGTTCGACACCGACAGCGTACCGATGCTCCCGGCCTGATTGCCGATCGTCATCGAAGCGTTGTAATTGTCGGGAACGCCCGCCGCGAGCCCGAGCGTGGTCGAGACGATCTCGACCGTGGAGCCCGCGCCGTCAATCAGCAGAGAACCCGTTCCGCCTGCGCCGAGGCCAACCGACAGGCCTGGGCTGCTCACATTCGGCCGCGAATCCGCACCGCCGTCGGTGATCAACCAGCGCCCACCGTTCCTGACGCCCGCATCGCCGGTGCCGCCGTCGCGTCCGATGGAAGCGCCCGCGGCGCCGGCAATGCCCGGCGTGCCGACGCCGGACAAAGTCAGCTGCGAGCCGGCGCCGTCGATGTACATCGCGCCGTTCGCGCCGTCGCGCCCAACGTTGAGGAACATTGCCGATGCGGTTGCGCCGGCGAACACGCTGAAGGTGCCTTGTCCGGTCGCCCCGCCTCGACCCACGTTGATGAACGGGTTTGCACCGGTGGTCTCGACCGCCGAACCGGTGCCACTGACGAGCAGAACCGCCTGCCCGTTGTTGCCTAGATTGATGCCGTCAAACGGCCCGGCGCTGCCGGTCCCGTCAATGATCAACTTGCCCCCGTTGCTGATGACGATAGTGCCCCGTGCGTTGGCGTGGGTGCCAACCCCAAGTAACGCGGCGCCGTTGTCGACGCTGTTTCGCGTAACAATCCAGCGCGAGCCCGCACCGTCAATCTGCACTTGGGCGAAAACGGCCTCTGTCCCCAGCGCATTCGGCCCGGTTGGCCCGGCGGCAACAAACGCCGTTTCGGTCCGCAGCGTCCCGCCGTCATACACGCTGACGACAGCCGTGGTGCTCCCACCCGGCGTGCCGAAGCCTGGGAAAACCGCGGCCTGTCCGACCGTAAAGTTCCTTAGCGTGCGTACCTCGCTTCCGCTGCCGGTGATGTTCAAGTGGGCGGTTGACCCCGCCCCGTTGCCGATGATGGTGTTGCAGGACGCACCTGGGGTGGCGCAGTCAGCCGCGTTCAGCGTCGCGTCGACCAACGCCCCCCCACCCACCTCCATGATTCCGGTGCCCCAGTTGCCGACCTGCAGCCGGTTGCCGGTGCCGCCGAGTTCGAGTCGTGCCGACGCGCCATAGACACGAACCTCACCGCTTCCGGTACCGCCATCGCCGACGGACAGGGAATCAACCTTAAACCGCGCACCGGCCAGCATCGAGAAGCTGCCCACGGCAGAGTAACCGACGAACAGGCTGTTCCCGCTCATGTCGTAAGTGCTGACCGATCGGTCGATCGGGAAGAAGTCGAACGGGTTAGTGAACACCGACCCGCTGAAGTCATAAAACTGCGATTGCGCGCGCGCCGATTGAGCCAAGCCCAGCAACGACGCCACCGCGACGGCGAGCACGAGCGGGCCAAACACAGGCGCAACAGCGCGATGATTGTTCGCAGTCACGGGCTTCTCCTCGTCAAGATGAGCGCATTCGTTTTCTTGCCAACTTTTACCGATTGTCAAGTTCGCGTGCGCGTCCGTCATCCACAACTGCGATGAGATCGCGCGCGCACCCCGCACTTGCGGGGCGGGTGAACCCTCGCTCCTTGCGCGGCTACACGCCCGCAGCGCCGCCCTGCGCGCTCAGCGCCCGCGCGACCAGCCCCTGTCCGGCCGCCACCGTCGGATGCTGCGCGCCGACGGTGCTTTCGTGAATCCGCAGCGAGCGTTCGGCCAGCGGCAGCGCCTCGGCCGGGCGCTGCTGCGCCAGCCGCAACTCGGCCAGGCTGCTCAGGCCCCAGGCCGTCCACGGGTGGCTGGCGCCGAAGGCTTCCTCCCACATCGCCAGCGTCTGCTCGGCCAGCGGTTCGGCCTCGGCCAGCCGGCCGAGTTCGCGCAGCGCCTCGGCCAGGTTCCACATCGACAGGCCGATGTCGGGGTGGCCCGCAGGCAGCGTTCGTTGCTGCGCCGCCAGCGCGCGCCGCGCCAGCGGTTCGGCGGCGGCGAAGTCGCGGCGCTTAAGCATCAGGTCGGCCAGCGTCGTCAGCGCGACCGCCGTTTCCGGGTCGTCGGGGCCGAGCAGGCGTTCGCGGATCTCGAGCACGCGCCGGCACATCGGCTCGGCCTCGTCATGGCGGCCGAGTTCGCTCAGGGTGCTGGCGAGCTGGTCGAGGGTGCTGACGCTCAGCGGGTCTTCGGCGCCGAGCACGCGCTCGCGGATCGCCAGCGCCCGCCTGACCAGCGGCTCGGCCGCGGCATGGTCGCCGCGGCCCATGAAGCAGCCGCCGAGCACGGCCAGGCTGCGCGCCGTGTCGGGGTGTTCGCCACCGAGTGCGGCCTCCTGCGCCGCCAGGGCGCGGCGCAGCAGGGGCTCGGCCTGCTCGGCGCCGCCCTGGAGCAGGAAGACCCGCGCCAGGTTGGTCAGCGCCCGCCCCGTCACCGGATGCTCGGCCCCGAACTCGCGTTCGCAGACGGCCACCAACTGCTCCGCCAGCGGCCGCAGCGTCTGCGCGGCGTAGGCATTGAGGTAGTTGTTGAACTGGCCCTCGAACCAGCCCACGTAGGCCGGGGCGTCGGCCAGGCAACCGTGGTGCTGCGCCTCGGCCAGCGCGCGGCATGCGGCCGGGTTCACCTCCTGCGGGCCGGCCACCTCGGCGCGCGTGCTCCAGAACGCGCCGACGCGGGCGTGGCCGGTGCGCTTGGGCGCCTTCAGCACACCGTCGTAGGTGACCTGGTGCAGCAGGTGATGCTGGAACGCGTACTCGCGCGTGTCGTCGAAGGCCGGCGTGTCGCGGCGGACGACGAGCTGCCTGCGCAGCAGCGCCGGCAGCGCGGCCGCGGCGGCGGGGTCGATCGCCGCCAGCGCCTGGTCCCAGAACACGTGGCCGACCACGGCAGCCTGTTGCAGCGCGTGGCGTTCGCCCGGGGCGAGCGCGTCCAGGCGGGCCTGCAGCACGCCGGTCAGCGTGGGCGGCACGCGGGCGGCCAACAGCTTGTCGGGCAGCACCCGCCAGCCAACGCCCTCGGCCACGATCACGCCGTCGTCGATCAGCATCTTGACCAGCTCTTCCATGTAGAACGGGTTGCCTTCGGCGCCGCCGATCACCAGCGCGCGCAGCGCCGCCGGTACTTCGGCAATGCGCTCCAGCAGCGCCTCGGCGAGTTCCAGGCTGCCCGCCTGGTCGAGCGGCTTCAGGTCGAGCCGGCCCTGCCGTGCGTCGCCACCATCGACCCAGCCGGCGTGCTGCTCGAAGAAAACCGGCCGGGTCAGCATCAGGCCCAGCAGCGGCGTGTCGTGGTTGGCGTGCAGCAGCTGGCGCATGAAGGCGAGCGACCCCGCGTCGGCCCAGTGCAGGTCGTCCATCACCACCACCACCGCCTTGGTCTCGGCGAGCCCGCGCAGGCAGCGCACGCCGGCCTCGAAGGCGAGGCGGGTGAACTCGGGCTCGTCGCCGAACACTTCTTTGACGTGCGGGCTGGCCGAGAAGTCGAGCCCGATCAACTGGCCCAGCAGGTGGATCGCCGCTTCGCCGTCGTCGGCCGGGAACAGCGGCGCCAGGCCGTCGATCAACTTCTGCCGCGCCTCTTCAGCGCTGTCGCCCTCGCCGATGTGCAGTTGCCGCGCCAGCATGTCGTGCAGCAGGCCGTACGGCTGCTGCGCGCTGCGCGGGTGGGCACGCGCGAGCAGCAACCAGCAGGCCCGCAGGTCCAGCCCCTGGAGGAACTCGGCGAGCAGCCGGCTCTTGCCCAGCCCGGCCTCGCCGACCACGCTGACGGCGTGGGCGCAGCGCCCGGCCGCGGCGGCGTCGAAGGCGGCGCGAACCACCGCCAGCTCGGCGGCGCGGCCGACCATGCGTGTGTGCACGCCTTCGATGCCGCGCGTGGCGACGCGAAACGCGCGCGGTTTGGGCCGCTCGACGAGGTAGCTGCGCAGCGGCTGGGCGACGCCCTTGACTTCGATCGGCGGCTGCTCGATCACTTCGAACAGGCCGCGCACGTGGCGGTAGCTGTCGTGGCTGATGCGCAGCCGTCCCGGCGGCGCGCTCTGCTCCATCCGCGCCGCGACGTTGACGGAAGCGCCGCGGATGCTGCCCTCGGCATCGACGCCGCCGCCGAGCAGCACGGTCCCGGTGTGGACGCCGGCGCGGACATCGAAGTCGGCCACGCCGTGGTCGCGCCGCACCAGCGGCGCCTGGCGCCGCGCGTCCTCGATGATCGAAAGGCCGGCGCGGACGGCGGCTTCGACATCGTCTTCGTGCACCTCGTCGGCACCGAAGGCGGCCAGCATGCCGTCACCGGTGTACTGCAGCACGCGGCCGCGGTTCTGTTGCACGATCGCGGTGAAGCTTTCGAGCGCGCCGTCCATCACCGCGTGAATTTCTTCCGGGCCGAGCTGCTGGCCCATCGCGGTGGAGCCGACCACATCGACGAACAGCACCGAGACCTGCTTGAGTTGCTGATGTTGCTGCGGTTGCGGTGGCGGGGCGGCCAGCGCGGCCAGTGCGCGCCGCAGCGGGGCCAGCGCCGTGTCGACGATCGCGTCGCCGAGCACGCTGCGCTGCGATTCCAGCGCTGAGATGGTGGCTGCGATCCGTTCCGGCGTTTCGTTCATCGGCGGGGCTTGATTCGGGTGCACCTCAGTTTGCCTGATGATGCGCGCCGCAGCGCGGCGCCGGCTCGGGCATCATCACGCCATGAGCGGAACCCTCCTCAGCGTCAACGTCGCCATCGCGCGCGAAGCCACCATCAACGGCCGCAGCGTGATGACGGCCATCGGCAAGCGCGGCGTCGAAGGCCCGGTCGCGGTGCACCCGCTCGGCCTCGACGGCGACGAACAAGCCGACCTGTCGGTACACGGCGGCCTGTCGAAGGCGGTGTATGCCTACCCGAGCGAGCACTACCCGTTCTGGCAGACCGTGCGCGCGCAGGCCCAGGTGTCGCTCTGGGACGAGCCCCTGCCGCTCGGCTTCATGGGCGAGAACCTCACGCTCGCCGGCCTGCTGGAAAGCCAGGCCTGGGTTGGCGACGTGCTGCGCTTCGCCGATTGCGAACTCGCCGTCAGCGAGCCGCGCTACCCCTGCTTCAAGTTCAACGCCACGATGGGCTTCAACCAGGCCAGCAAGCTGATGGCGCAGAGCGGCTGGTGCGGCATGTACCTGTCGGTGCGCGTGCCCGGCACGCTGCGCGCAGGCGAGGCCTTCACGCTGCTGCCCGGCCCGCGCGAAGTCGGCATCGCCGAACTGTTCCGCTCGAAGATGCGCGGCGCGAAGTTCGCCTGACACTCGGCCTGACCCTCACGCTCACTCGCTGGAGCCCGCACGCCCATGAAGACCGCCCTGATCCTGAATGGCCCGAACCTCAACCTGCTCGGCAGCCGCGAGCCCGCCGTCTACGGCGCGCACACGCTGGCCGACGTGGAAGCACTGTGCCGCGACGCCTGCGCCACGCACGCAATGCAGCTCGACTTCCGCCAGTCGAACCACGAGGGCGTGCTGATCGACTGGATCCACGAAGCCGGCCGGGCCCATGCCGCCGGCACGCTGGCCGGCGTGGTCTTCAACGCCGGCGCCTACACCCACACCTCGGTCGCGCTGCACGACGCGATCAAGGGTGCCGGCGTGCCGGTGATCGAGCTGCACATCTCGAACGTTCATGCGCGCGAGCCGTTCCGGCACCACTCGTACCTGTCGCCTGTGGCCAAGGGCGTGATCCTCGGCTTCGGCGTGCGCGGCTACGCGCTGGCGATTGCGGGGCTGGCCGGGCTGGTGCCCTGAACCGCGAACGCGGCGCCACGGCTCTCGGCCCGCAGGTACCTCAGCGCGCGCCGCTACGCGGCAATGACGAGTTGCGTCTGCGTCACCACCGCGCACAGCTTGCCGGTTTCCAGGCGGATCAGCGTCTCCCAGACCATCGTCGTGCGGCCGCGGTGAAGGGCGGTGCTCTCGCCGGTCACGGTGCTGCCCCGCGGCGCCGCGCCGATGAACTTGGTGCTCGACGCGACCGTGGTCGTGCGCGCACCCCGGGGCAGGTTGACGAAGGTACCCACCGCACCCAGCGTGTCGGCGAAGGCCATCACTGCGCCGCCGTGCAGCGTCTCGCCGCCGGTGCACAGGTCGGGCCGCACCTTCATCGTCGCGACCACGCGCTCGGGTCCGACCTCGGTGAGTTGCAGGCCCATCAGACCCGGGAACAGCGGCGCCAGCAGTTGCTGCAGCGATTCGACGGCGGGGGTGGACATCGAGGGCTCCTTCGTTCGATTGACGGCGTGTGGCGCCTATGGCTTCGGCCCGCTCGCGGCGCTGTAGGCCTCGTAGGGGCGGTTGGCCTCTTCCTTCAGGCAGCGCTCGCGCCGGTCCTGGTCGCCGATCTTGCTGCACTCGTTCTGGCGCCAGCCCTGCGACACGTCGTAGATTTCCTTCGACGTGCAGCCGGTGGCCAGGCTGAGGGCCAGCAGCAGCGCTGGCAGGCACGCCGACGGTAGAAAATTGCGATGCATGTGGCGGCTCGGTGACTTGCAAGGCCGCAAGCTTACTGCGGGCGCGTCAGCGCTCGCCCTTGCGATACGGCTTCATCAGCGCCTGCGGGTAGGCCGCGCGCCGGGCCATCACCACCAGCTACGCGATCGACAAGATGTACGGCATCATCAGGTAGACCTGGTACGGCACGCTCTCGCCGAACAGCCCCGCGCCCGTCTGTTGCAGCCGCAGTTGCAGCGCATCGAACACGCCGAACAGCAGCGCGCCGAGCAGCGCCTTGCCCGGCCGCCACGACGCGAACACGACCAGCGCCACGCAAACCCAGCCGCGGCCGTTGACCATGTTGAAGTAGAACGCGTTGAACGCCGCCAGCGTGAGGAACGCGCCGGCCACGCCCATCAGCGCCGAGCCGGCCATGATCGCGCCGATGCGCAGCCGGGCCACGCTCAGGCCCTGGCCTTCGGCTGCGGCCGGGTTCTCGCCCACCATGCGCACGGCCAGGCCGAGCGGCGTGCGGTACAGCCCGTAGCCGATGGCGGGCACCAGCAGCAAGGCGAGCAGTGTGAGCGGCGTCTGCGCGTTCAGCACCGGGATCGGCAGCGCAGCCATCTCGGCGAAGGGCTGGACGGTCGGCGGGCTCTCGACCTTGGGAAAACTCACCCGGTACGCATAGCTCGCGAGGCTCGATGCGAACAGCGTGATGCCGAGCCCGGTGACGTGCTGCGACAGCGCGAGCGAGACCGTGAGCCAGCCGTGCAGCAAGCCGAGCAGCGCGCCGGTGGCCGCCGCCACGCCCACGCCCAGCCACAGCCCGCCGCCCTGGTACACGGTGAGCCAGCCGGTGAAGGCACCCGCGACCATGATGCCTTCGATGCCCAGGTTCAACACCCCGGCGCGCTCGCACAGCAGCACGCCCAGCGGGCCCAGGATCAGCGGCGTCGCACTGCGCAGCACCGCGACCCAGAACGGCACGGTCGTCAGCAGGTCCAGCGTTTCAGCGAGCATGGACGGCGGCCCGTGTGA